>NZ_JAERJY010000005.1:0-61094 GCF_018257375.1 Providencia sp. JGM181
CCCATTCTATTTCGCTGCGAACTTAATGAACGACAACGCAAAAATGGGGCTTCTATTTTTAGATTAAAAAATTATTTCTTGTCTGCTAACCCGTCTAGGTAACGTTCCGCATCTAATGCTGCCATGCAGCCAGTACCGGCTGAAGTAATTGCTTGGCGGTAGATGTGATCCATAACATCGCCAGCAGCAAAAATTCCTTCAACGGATGTTTGAGTTGCGTTACCGTTGGTGCCGGATTGCACTTTAATATAGCCATTATTTAAGGCTAATTGACCGTCAAAAATTGCGGTGTTAGGGCTATGACCGATAGCAATAAAGGCGCCCATGACAGCAACATCTTCCGTTTTATTGGTTTTGGTGCAACGTAAACGAACGCCTGTAACGCCCATATCATCACCCAGAACTTCGTCTAATGTATTGTCGGTATGTAGAACGATGTTCCCATTTTCAACTTTATCCATCAGACGATTAACCAGAATTTTTTCCGCTCTAAAGCTATCGCGACGGTGAATTAAATGTACTTCAGACGCGATATTAGAAAGATACAGTGCTTCTTCAACGGCAGTATTACCACCACCGACAACCGCAACTTTTTGGTTACGATAGAAGAAACCGTCACAAGTTGCACAAGCAGAAACCCCGCGACCTTTAAATGCTTCTTCTGATGGCAGACCGATGTAACGAGCAGATGCGCCTGTCGCAATGATCAATGCGTCACACGTATATTCTGTATCATCACCAAACAGGCGGAAAGGGCGCTGCTGAAAATCCACTTTTGTAATGTGGTCGTTGATGATTTCAGTTTCGAATTTTTCCGCATGAGTATGCATGCGTTCCATGAGTCCTGGACCGGTTAAGCCTTCAGGATCACCCGGCCAGTTTTCAACTTCCGTGGTTGTGGTTAATTGACCGCCTTTTTCCACCCCAGTAATCAGTGCAGGGTGTAAATTTGCGCGAGCTGCGTAAACGGCTGCGGTATAACCGGCAGGGCCTGAACCTAAAATGATTAACTTGCGATGTGTGGTTGTGCTCATGAATTCCTCTTTTTAGTCTCAAAAAAGCATAAGGACGATTGTAGGAGAAATAGGGGGGTAACAAAAGTGATTTAACCATTCATTCATCGGAAGGGTACAAATCATTCTGATAGGCAATACCAATTAAGAGTTAAATAATGAGAGGGAAAGTGCTTTAATCACGAAACGGTAATTTTAGGAATTATCTTGAATTGCGTCTGCGAAACGTTTTACTGAAAAAAAAACCGAAATCTTGTACTGATTTTTATTCATTTACTTTGACAATCGGCTGCGCATTTGCGAAAACATCTATCTAAGAGTTAATTATCTAGCAGGTCAATGGAAATGGCGCATTTTTGTTCTTACTGGAAAATTAACTTTACGTCACACATTCAAGCAATGTCGCGACGATTGTAAGCCGCTCCAAAAGTAAATATGTTTCGGTTTACGAGAACTTCAGTTATGACGAATAGAATAGGTTCCACGCCCGCTAGTCCGCTTAGGAAGACTGACGTATAGATGGTGCCGTTTTATAAGATGTAGAAAATAACAATTAAAGAAAGAGAGATAAGAGATGATTGACAATAAAAAGCGTCCTGGCAAAGACCTTGACCGTATTGACAGGAATATACTGAACGAATTGCAAAAAGACGGGCGTATCTCTAACGTTGAACTATCTAAGCGTGTTGGTTTATCTCCAACGCCATGTTTAGAGCGTGTTCGTCGTCTTGAAAGACAGGGTTTCATTTCTGGTTATACCGCACTGTTGAATCCACATTATTTAGATGCATCGCTGCTGGTTTTCGTTGAAATCACTTTAAACCGTGGCGCGCCAGATGTGTTCGAACAATTCAACACAGCAGTTCAAAAACTTGAAGAAATTCAAGAGTGTCACCTCGTTTCCGGTGACTTTGACTATCTGTTGAAAACGCGTGTGCCAGATATGTCCGCATATCGTAAACTGCTAGGTGAAACGTTATTACGCCTTCCGGGTGTAAATGACACTCGTACCTACGTAGTTATGGAAGAAGTGAAACAAAGCAACCGTTTAGTGATTAAAACTCGCTAATTGCACTTTGTGTTCATCATTCCTGCACAGCAATCTGCATTGTTGTCGCACTGCTGTTTCAACGCTGGGTTTACTCAGCGTTGTTCCGTTTTTAAGCGCCATAATTTTTCTCTTTAATTCTCCCAATGGTTCTTTTTCGAACATTCTCTTGTCACTGTCCGCGATAGACTCAAAATTAGTCAGAAATTTTCATTTCAATTTATTGATTTTAAAGCTATAAACAATTAAGAATTTTGACCTTAAATAGAGTTTGAAACCCTATTCGTAAGATGAAATACTGAGTCTTATGGTCTCTATGGTGTGATAATTTGTCTTAATCGTCTTAATGCAGGCGCGTTTAGGGGATTAGTGTTAGAATAATCATAGGATAATCACGTATTAAGCAAGAACATCAGTCAGTAAAGAAACAATAATGAGCCAAGAATATACCGAAGATAAGTACATCAAATTTAAAAAGCTCAGTAGCGGTAGACGGCTATTAGAGGTGATTTTGTTGGCAATCTGCCTCTGTGCGATTTTTCTTATGGTCGCGCTATGGAGTTTTAATCCTTCTGACCCGAGTTGGTCGCAAACTAACTGGGATGCCCCCGTTAAAAATTTAGGGGGAAGTATTGGCTCATGGAGTGCGGATATCCTGTTTTCTGCATTTGGTATTCTCGCGTTTGCGATCCCGCCATTATTGTTACTCGGGTGTTGGGCAATTTATCACTATGAAAGCCAACGCCGCTATATTGACTTTTTCTCGCTCTCTTTACGCCTCATTGGCGGGTTAGCGCTGATCCTTTCATCTTGTGGTTTAGCCGCGCTCAACTTTGATGATTTACCCAACTTCGCCTCTGGCGGGGTCATTGGTAGTGTATTCAGTAATGCAATTATGCCGTGGTTTAACTCATTGGGCGCTACCTTAGCGCTGTTATTCCTCTGGGCAATCAGTTTCACCCTATTCACGGGTTGGTCTTGGCTGACGATCGCAGAAAAAATAGGGGCAGGGATATTACTTCCTATCACATTGCTAACAAACCGTGCCCGTGGTGATGAACTTGATGACTACGATTATGATGTTGAAGAGACGGAAGAGGCGCTACAGCGTGCTCAAATCGCTGAACATCAAGCAAATGATGAAAACCAACAATTTGATGCGGATGATGTTCTGTTTTCCGCCCCAACAGTCTCTGAGCTCGTTTCTGAGGATGTGCAGCTTGCGACTGAGCCACAGGTTATGGCGGATCCTCTATTAACGGCTGCGCCGCAATCCATTATTGAGCAAGCCCAGCCAAGCGCTTCTTTGGCAGAGCAGCCTACCTTTATTGCTCAACCAGCAGAAAATACAGCTTTACCGACATTTTCCGCGACAGAAGAGCCTTCAGCGACCAAAGAGCCGCAAACTTACCATTTTGAAGTGCCTGATGATTATCAGCCTCAAGTGGCACCGACTCAGGCATCTTCTCCTGCGCCTGTTATGCCTCAAGAACCAACATTTACGCCTGAGCCCGTTTTTGCTCCGGAACCTGTTTTTGAGTCTAAGCCTACAGCCCCAGTATTTACATCGCCACAGTTTACACCTTTAGAGCCAACCATTGATATGGGAAGCCCTGATGAGAGTGAATCTTCGGTAACTAGCCGTGTTGCTGATCCTGCGGCACTAGCAGCTGCGGGTATTTCGATTGCAGCGATGGAACGCCACGCGCAAGTGAAAAAGAATCTGGAACCAGAATTACCTCGTCCAAATCCAGTTCGTTTACCGACTCGCCGTGAGCTGTATGGTATTCGTATTCCATCTCAGCGTGATGCAGAGCTTCAACGTCGTCAAGAAGAGGCATCTCAGCGTGAGCAGGTATATCAGCAATGGTCTGCGACTGAAGAACCTGAAAATGAAGTGAAAACTAATGATGAGCTAGAGCAAGAAAGGTTGTTGCGCGTTCAATTCTTAGAGCAGCAACGTCAACGCTACGGCGAGCCAGATACGGATATGCAGGAGTTTGACGCTGCATTCCAGGTTAACCAGCCTGCGGTTGATTCTGTTGCCGCTTCAGATATTGCGCCAGAGCCAGAAACTCATCAAGATTATATGCCTGCGAGTACGTTTACTCAGCCAGAAATTGAACATCGTTGGGCTTCTGCTCCAGCATTTACGCCAGCTTTTGAGCCTACAAAGCAAATAGAGCCAACTTCACCTTCAGATATCCATCGCTTTACTGCCCATGCTGATGATGAGCATGAGCAGGATAATGATCTGGATGATTTTGAACCTAAAATTGATTTAAGTACGCCATTATCGGCATTTGAGCGTTTCTCGCCGGTGGATGATTTAGTCGATGATGAACCTGCAGCGCCGCTGTTTATGCCGTCATTTACCGAACCGCCAGTGCAAGCACATTCGATAACGCAAGAACAGCCAATAACACCGGCAAATAATGGAAATGAATTTGTTGCTCATCCTGCGGGGCAGCCTCAAACTGCAGCACAGCAGCCACAGCAGCCACAGCAGCCACAGCAGCCACAGCAGCCACAGCAGCCACAGCAGGATAGTTTATTCCACCCATTCTTAGTACGTAACGACCAACCGTTACCGAAACCAACGACGCCAATGCCGTCGCTTGACCTACTGGCGAGTCCACCAGAGCAAGAAGAGCCAGTGGATATGTTCAAATTAGAGCAAACCGCAAGGTTAATTGAAGCGCGCTTGAACGATTATCGGGTTAAAGCTGAAGTGGTTGGCTTCTCTCCAGGTCCCGTAATCACCCGTTTTGAGTTGGATCTTGCGCCGGGAGTGAAAGCAGCTCGAATTTCCACGTTATCCCGAGATCTTGCGCGTTCATTGTCGACAACAGCGGTTCGTGTTGTTGAGGTGATTCCAGGTAAACCCTATGTTGGTTTAGAGTTACCGAATGAAAAACGTCAAACCGTTTATTTGAGTGAAGTTTTAGACTGTGATGATTTTAGAAAAAATCCATCGCCGCTGACGATTGTTTTAGGGAAAGATATCGAAGGTGATCCAGTTGTTGCCGATTTGGCAAAAATGCCGCACTTATTAGTGGCGGGTACAACGGGATCCGGTAAATCGGTTGGGGTCAATGCGATGATCCTGAGTATCTTATATAAAGCGAAGCCTGAAGATGTTCGCTTTATTATGATAGACCCGAAAATGCTGGAACTTTCTATCTATGAAGGGATCCCGCACCTGTTAACTGAAGTCGTTACTGACATGAAAGATGCGGCAAATGCGCTGCGCTGGTGTGTCAATGAAATGGAACGCCGTTATAAACTGATGTCAGCATTAGGCGTACGTAATCTCGCGGGTTACAACGACAAAATTAAAGCGGCAGCGGATATGAATCGCCCAATCCCAGATCCATTCTGGAAGCCTGGCGACAGTATGGATATGGAACATCCAATGCTGAAAAAAGAACCTTATATCGTGGTGATGGTGGACGAATTTGCGGACTTAATGATGACCGCAGGGAAGAAAGTGGAAGAGTTGATTGCTCGTTTAGCACAAAAAGCGCGTGCAGCCGGTATCCACCTCGTTTTAGCGACCCAACGTCCATCGGTTGACATCATTACTGGGTTAATTAAAGCCAATATTCCAACGCGTATTGCCTTTACGGTATCGAGTAAGATTGACTCGCGCACTATTCTTGACCAAGGTGGTGCTGAATCACTGCTGGGTATGGGGGATATGTTGTATCTGCCACCAAACTCATCGATTCCAGTGCGTGTTCACGGTGCATTTGTCCGTGACCAAGAAGTTCACGCTGTCGTAAATGATTGGAAAGCACGCGGGAAACCGCAATATATTGATAGCATCACGACATGTAGCGATGATAGTGAAGGCGGTGGAAGTTCAGATAATGGTGATGAGGATCTCGACCCGTTATTTGATCAAGCTGTCGAATTTGTTGTTGAAAAACAAAGGGTATCCATCTCCGGTGTACAACGTCAATTCCGTATCGGTTACAACCGCGCAGCTCGGATTGTTGAGCAAATGGAAGACCAAGGGATTGTCAGTGAACCGGGGCATAATGGAAACCGAGAAGTATTAGCCCCGCCATCAATGGGATATTAATATTTCATGTGATAATTGCTGGTTTAATTCAAGGGGTGTATAAAGACATACGCCCCTTGTGGTATTAATTTTAAGGTCTTTTCTCGATGAAAAAAATGATGTTGTTAGGTGCATTAGCCCTGAGTTTAAACGTAGGTCAAGTATTGGCAGATGCGAGTCAAGACCTTCAAGATCGTCTGAGTAAAGTGAATAGCTTCCAAGCGAGCTTTTCTCAGAAAGTAACTAGCCCTGAAGGTGATCTTATCCAAGAGGGTGTCGGTGACTTGTGGATTGAACGACCTAACTTATTTAACTGGAATATGACTTCGCCGGATGAAAGTGTTCTGGTATCAGACGGTAAAAACCTGTGGTTTTACAACCCATTTGTTGAGCAAGTGACGGTGACAAACTTAGCTGATGCTACCCAAGATACGCCATTCCTGCTATTAACTCGCAACAATCCGCAGGATTGGAAACAGTATTCTATTGTCCAACAAGGCAATACGTTTGATCTGAAACCAAAACAATCTAACGGGACATTAAAAAGTTTCTCTATTACGGTTAACCCAAAAGGGACGATTGAGAAATTTGCTGCGGTTGAACAAGACGGACAAACCAGCGCCTATCAATTAAAACAGCAAAAAAATGGCCCAGTTGACCCAAGTAAATTCAAATTTACAGTACCAAAAGGGGTCACATTGGATGACCAGCGTTCTCGCGCTCACTAATATCTAGGGAGTAAAGAGGGTCTCGTGGGTAACTTATCTCTCGATTTTTCACAAAATGAATTCCAACCTCTGGCTGCGCGTATGCGGCCAGAAACGCTTGAGCAATATATTGGTCAAACACATTTACTTGCCGAAGGTAAACCATTACCACGTGCGATTAAGGCGGGTCATTTACACTCAATGATCTTGTGGGGACCTCCGGGAACGGGGAAAACTACGTTGGCTGAAATTATTGGTCACTATGCACAAGCGGATATCGAGCGTATTTCTGCGGTAACTTCAGGGATCAAAGAGATCCGTGAATCTATCGAAAAAGCGCGCCAAAATCGCAGTGCAGGGCGAAGAACCATTTTGTTTGTGGATGAAGTTCACCGCTTTAATAAAAGCCAGCAAGATGCTTTTTTACCTCATATTGAAGACGGTACCATCACTTTTATTGGTGCGACTACCGAAAACCCATCATTCGAACTCAACTCGGCACTGCTTTCTCGCGCAAGAGTCTATCTATTAAAATCCTTAGAAAGTAGTGAAATTGAAGAAGTGCTGTTACAGGCATTGGGCGATAGCACCCGGGGTTTAGGTGGACAAAATATCGTTCTTCCAGATAGTACCCGAAAAATGATCGCTGACTTGGTTAATGGGGATGCAAGGCGCTCATTGAATCTGCTGGAAATGATGTCGGATATGGCGGAGGCGGATAACCAAGGTCAACGAGTGTTAACTGCCGAGTTGCTCAAAGAAGTGAGTGGTGAACGCGCAGCGCGTTTCGATAATAAGGGTGACCGTTACTATGATTTGATTTCTGCGTTGCATAAATCAGTTCGTGGTTCAGCTCCCGATGCTGCGCTTTATTGGTATGCTCGGATTATTACCGCGGGCGGTGATCCTCTATATGTGGCTCGTCGTTTATTAGCGATTGCCTCTGAAGATGTCGGGAATGCCGACCCTCGAGCTATGCAAGTGGCGATTTCAGCATGGGATTGTTTTACTCGTGTAGGCCCGGCGGAAGGGGAGCGAGCGATTGCTCAAGCCATTGTTTATCTTGCATGCGCACCGAAAAGTAATGCCGTTTACACTGCATATAAAGCCGCAATTAAAGATGCTCAAATGCAGCCAGATTATGATGTTCCTGAACATTTAAGAAATGCCCCTACCAAATTAATGAAAGAGTTAGGTGTCGGTAAAGAGTATCGTTATGCTCACGATGAACCTAATGCTTATGCGGCGGGTGAAAACTATTTCCCTGAACCGATGAAAGCGACGCAATACTATTACCCAACGGCACGCGGGCTAGAAGGCAAAATTGCTGAAAAACTCGACTGGTTAGCCCAACAAGATCAAATTAGCACAACAAAACGCTATCGCTAATCGGGTCAATGCGGTAAGGTTATAAAGCAATAAAATATTCTAAATATAACGCCGGAGCGCGTTATATTCGCTCTCACAATTGACTAACAAAATCACAGGATAAGCATGCTCGATCCAAATTTACTGCGTACGGAGCTAGACGCGGTTGCTACAAAACTGGCTCGCAGGGGTTTTACCCTTGATGTGGAAAAGCTGCGTGAATTAGAAGAACGCCGCAAAGTTTTACAAGTTGAAACTGAAACCCTGCAAGCAGACCGTAACTCGCGATCGAAAACTATTGGTGCAGCGAAAGCGCGTGGTGAAGACATTGAGCCATTGCGTTTGGAAGTGAACCAATTAGGCGAAAAATTGGATGCTGCTAAAGCAGAGTTAGATAAGCTGCAACAAGAAATCCGTGATATTGCATTAAGTATCCCGAATATTCCTGATGATGAAGTGCCTGACGGTAAAGATGACTCAGAAAACTTAGAAATCACTCGTTGGGGGCAACCTCGCCAATATGATTTTGAAGTCAAAGATCATGTGAGCTTAGGTGAACTGGCTGGTGGTTTAGATTTTCCAGCGGCAGTGAAATTGACAGGTGCTCGTTTTGTTGTGATGAAAGGTCAAATTGCGCGTATGCACCGTGCATTAGCGCAATTTATGCTGGATTTACACACTGAACAACATGGTTATCAAGAGCTGTATGTTCCTTATTTAGTTAACCATGACACACTGTATGGTACTGGTCAGCTGCCGAAATTTGGTGAAGATTTATTCCACACTAAACCGTTGGAAGAAGAAGCGGATAGCAGCACTTATGCACTGATTCCAACTGCAGAAGTGCCAGTAACTAACTTAGTGCGTGATGAAATTTTAGATGAAGATTCACTTCCTCTGAAAATGACGGCTCATACACCATGTTTCCGTTCAGAAGCGGGCTCTTATGGTCGTGATACTCGTGGTCTTATCCGTATGCACCAATTTGATAAAGTTGAATTAGTGCAAATCGTGCACCCTGAGAAATCTATGGCAGCACTGGAAGAGTTAACTGGTCACGCGGAAAAAGTTCTGCAATTACTGGAGCTGCCATACCGTAAAGTGCTGCTGTGTACTGGGGATATTGGCTTTGGTTCACGCAAAACTTACGATTTAGAAGTTTGGCTGCCAGCGCAAAATACATACCGTGAGATTTCTTCTTGCTCAAACATGTGGGACTTCCAAGCTCGCCGTATGCAAGCGCGTTTCCGTGGTAAGAGTGACAAGAAAACCCAACTGGTTCATACATTGAATGGTTCTGGTTTAGCGGTGGGTCGTACTCTGGTTGCTGTGTTAGAAAACTATCAGCAAGCGGATGGACGCATTGAAGTGCCAGCGGTTTTACGTCCATATATGAAAGGCTTAGAATATATCGGCTAATTGATATATTTGATGTTGAAGGCTGAGCTTGGTTTTAGACTGGGCTCAGCCTTTTTTATTGTAAAAATAAGTGGTTAAGTTATAAGCTCAACACTTGAATTTCTGAATGGGACAATCCCGAGATTTGGCTAATAACATCAATACTGAGCCCCAGGCTTAAACTCGTTATGACCAGTGACCTCATGCGTTGACGAGTGTTAATAATTTCTTCTTTTCTCGCCTGCTCTATACCTTGCTCTATGCCTTGCTCTATACCTTTTTGCATTCCTTCATCCCTGAGTCTCTGTGCAATATTCATAATAGTTTCCTCATATTTTTCAGTTTGATTGATTAAAGCCTGTACTATTTGAGTGTAATCAGTGGAATCCATCACACTAAATAGATAGTTAATAATTAGAATCACATCATCTCGATGATTTTCATTTTCTTTAATCACATGTGCTAAGCGTTTAGATAGCAGAACAATATCACCCTGTCGGATTGAATACTTGAACGCTAACTCCATTGCAGCCACCTTCCGGTGGGTAAGAATTTCATCATCGCTGACAGCATTTACGTCAATTAGTGGTAGGGGATTACAATAAAGGTCATGGGCTAAATCTGACCACTGAAAGCAGTCTGTCCATGAGCGTGAATAAGGGTAAGGCGACGGATCACCATGATAAAACTGAATAGGGACGATAAGGGGTAAAGCATGATGACCCTGTTGTAGATGTTGATTCATTGCGGAGAACGCGTAATGCATTAAGCGCCAGCCCATTAATTTATCTGGAGTCGATTGGTGCTCAACTAATAGATAGAAGTAACCCGAACCTTGTTTTGTTTCGACTCTATAGAGCAAATCAGACAAGCGAGAACGCAGCGTTTTATCTATAAATGAAGCACTCGTTAGTATTAAAGTATCGAAATTACAGTATTGTGTAATACGACTTGGTAAATGTGCCTCGAAGAAATCCCTTGCATTACCAAGCTTAGTCATAAAGCCTTTGAATGCAGAATCATGGGGTTTAGAAACTAAGTGAATAGACATATCGATCCTTATCCCGAGCGGTTGACGACGAAATACTAACCAATATTTTTTAAGAAGTGGAAAAAAGTTAGTCCTAATTCTGGATAATAGCTTGACGGACTAACTTGTTGTTATAAATGATTTTATTTACTGATTTTAGTAATTAAAAAACACCTCATCGTTGTAACTTAACGCTGAGGTGTCAGGAGATAATTTCAGTCAATGTTGATGAGCTCAGTGCAAAACTTCCAAAGAAATTAGTGAGCTTCGTCCGCTTTAATTACACAATCAATGAACTGGTTTGTGACTGTTTAGACTCGGTAAAAAAGATACTGCGGTACGTACTGTAGTAAGTTGCGTACATAATTGGCATCGAGATAAATAATCCTAAGCCGAATGGGATAATGGAGACAAACATTAGCACCATGGCAATCAGGAAGAATAAGAAACCAGGTAATAGGTTTTTCTTCACTGCTTGTAAGCTGGCGGAGATGGATGTGCCAATTTTGAAATCATGATTCATGATAAGAGCGGGAGCAAACCATGTTAGTGCAGTGCCAAATAAGCTAGCTAATGCCATGACAATGCCCGCAAAAACAAATGTTCCAGTTGATGCAAATAAGGCTGCATCTGAAATACCATCGTATTGGTCAGCTTGCATCACTAAGCTAAAAATGGCCGAACCAGCAATCAGAAATGCAATTAACATTCCGACCATATTGGCAGCAAAGTTTATGGCGCCGATGGCAAATAGCTCACCAAATTTCTTTTGGAACCCAGAGAAAAGTAAACCAATATCCGCTTCGCCAGTTTTGCGTTGGTTTTCACAAATCGCAATGATCCCCCCGACGAAAACGGGAGTAACAAAACTCACAAACATGCTGACAATGGGTAGAAAAGCCATGGCGAAGATAATCAGGAAAAAGACAACGTTAATCAGGATCCACATGCCTAATTTTTCTTTGACCAGCGCCCACGCTTGGCTGATCCATTCAACGCCTTCTCCTGCTTGAACGGCGCGAGGTTCAGGCGTAAATACAAAGCTATCAACGGGCTCTTGAAGTGATGGTGTTTCAGGTGCTGGCGCTACAGGTGATATGTCGTTATCGACATGATCGTGTTCATTATTCATGGTAAATGACCTATTGGTAGTGATGAATTAGCAATGTTTATTATAGTGTTATGCTGCTATTGATTTATAAATTAAATTTAACTTGGGGATTATGCCTAAAAACTCAACATTATCAAAGCAGAGTAATCTGGTTACGAGGAAATAGGTGGGGTAGTGTAGAAGAAGGGATAATAAAGAGGCTCCCCGAAGGAAGCCCCATTTTAAATTAGTACATGACTTTTTTGCCGTAGCTTTCGAGGATGCTTTTTACTCTTTCCATCACTTCTTTTGATGGTGGTCTCACGCCATCAAGTTTGTATTCTTCACCCATGGTTTCCCATTTGTGTTTACCCAGCTCATGGTAAGGGAGCAGTTCAATTTTCTCGATATTATCCATATCTTTGACAAACTCACCGAGCATATGGACTGAGTGATCATCGTCACTCCAGCCAGGGACAACGACATAGCGGATCCAGGTCTTTTGATTGCGTTTAGCGAGGTAGCGAGCAAATTCTAAGGTGCGATGATTGGAAACACCGACGAGTTTTTGGTGGATCTCATCATCAAGCTGTTTTAAGTCAAGCATGACAAGATCAGTGACTTCCATCAGCTCATCAATGACGGGGTCATAACGACGAACAAATCCATTAGTGTCTAAACAGGTATGGATGTTTTCTTTTTTACAAGCGCGGAACCAATCACGGACAAAATCAGCCTGTAAAATAGCTTCACCACCAGATGCGGTTACACCACCACCTGTAGCGTTCATAAAATGGCGATAAGTGACGGCTTCTTTCATTAACTCATCAACAGTGACCATGTTACCGGTATGGGTATCCCATGTATCACGATTATGGCAATACAGGCAGCGCATTAGGCAGCCTTGAAAGAAGACAATAAAGCGGATCCCTGGTCCGTCGACGGTACCACAGGATTCGAAGGAGTGAATTCGCCCAAACGTCGCAGGTGGCGAGGTGGTCGAAATTTCAGTCGTTGGAATAGTCTTTTGCGTTGTTGACATAGCAGGAACTCACAGAATGTAGAATTATAATTTGTTATCTTTGACTAAGATAGAAAGGCCCCAATGGGAGGGGCCTTTTATTTATTTTACGTTATAGAATCTTAGCAAAGTCTTACAGAGTACTGGTGAAAGTACGAGTAATAACGTCTTGCTGCTGTTCTTTAGTCAGAGAGTTAAAGCGCACAGCGTATCCTGATACACGGATAGTCAGTTGCGGATATTTCTCTGGGTTTTCCATTGCGTCTAACAGCATTTCGCGGTTCATAACGTTCACGTTTAAGTGCTGACCACCCTCGATAGAGGATTCATGGTGGAAGTAACCATCCATCAGACCCGCTAAGTTAGTTTTACGCACTTCGTCGTCTTTACCTAATGCATTTGGAACGATAGAGAAGGTATAAGAAATACCATCTTTCGCGTAAGCAAACGGCAGTTTAGCCACTGAAGTCAGTGATGCAACCGCACCTTTTTGGTCACGACCGTGCATTGGGTTAGCACCTGGTCCGAATGGAGCGCCAGCACGACGACCATCTGGGGTATTACCTGTTTTCTTACCATACACAACGTTAGAAGTGATGGTCAGAACTGACTGAGTTGGAACCGCGTTACGGTAAGTAGGCAGTTTCTGGATTTTCTTCATGAAACGTTCTACTAAGTCACAAGCGATGTCATCAACACGTGGGTCGTTGTTACCAAATTGTGGGTATTCACCTTCGATTTCGAAGTCGATAGCAATACCATCTTCGTCACGAATTGGTTTAACTTTTGCGTATTTGATTGCAGACAGTGAGTCAGCTGCAACAGATAGACCTGCGATACCACATGCCATTGTACGGTAAACATCACGGTCATGAAGTGCCATCAGTGCTGCTTCATAGCTGTATTTATCGTGCATGAAGTGGATGCAGTTCAGCGCAGTGACGTACTGAGTTGCTAACCAATCCATAAAGTGGTCCATTTTGTCCATCACGGTATCGAAATCAAGAACTTCGTCCATGATTGGAGCATGTTTAGGACCGACTTGCATTTTCAGTTTTTCGTCCACACCACCGTTGATGGTGTACAGCATAGTTTTCGCTAAGTTTGCACGAGCACCGAAGAACTGCATTTGTTTACCAACAATCATTGGGCTCACGCAACATGCGATTGCGTAGTCATCATTGTTGAAGTCAGGACGCATTAAGTCATCGTTTTCATACTGTACAGATGAAGTATCGATAGACACTTTTGCTGCGAACTTTTTGAAGTTCATTGGCAGTTTCTCTGACCACAGGATAGTCATGTTAGGCTCTGGAGATGGGCCCATGGTATACAGTGTGTTCAGGAAACGGAAAGTGTTTTTAGTCACCATAGTACGGCCATCAAGACCCATACCAGCCAGTGATTCTGTTGCCCAGATTGGGTCACCAGAGAACAGCTCATCGTATTCAGGAGTACGTAAGAAACGAACCATACGCAGTTTCATGACTAAGTGGTCAATCAGTTCTTGCGCTTGTTCTTCTGTGATTTTACCTGCTTCTAAGTCACGTTGGATGTACACGTCTAAGAACGTAGATACACGACCAAATGACATCGCTGCACCGTTTTGAGATTTAACAGCGGCTAAGTAACCGAAGTAAGTCCATTGAACAGCTTCTTGTGCGTTAGTTGCAGGACCGGAGATGTCGTAGCCATATTTAGCAGCCATCTCTTTGATTTGACCCAGTGCACGGTGCTGTTCTGCAATTTCTTCGCGCAGTTGGATAGTCATTTGCAGGTCTTCACCTTTCTCTAATCTTTCTTGCAGAGAGGTGAATTGGTTGAACTTGTCTTTCATCAGGAAATCAATACCGTACAGCGCAACGCGACGGTAGTCACCGATGATACGACCACGACCATAAGCATCTGGTAAACCGGTTAAGATACCGGATTTACGGCATTTTAAGATGTCTGGAGTATAAACATCGAAAACACCTTGGTTATGGGTTTTACGGTATTCTGTGAAGATTTTTTTCAGGCTAGGATCTAAAGTACGATCGTAAGCTTTACATGAACCTTCAACCATTTTGATACCACCGAACGGGATAAGACCACGTTTCAGAGGTGCGTCAGTTTGTAAACCAACGACAGTTTCTAAGTCTTTGCTAATGTAACCTGCATCATGGGAAGTGATTGTTGATGCAACGTCTGTATCAAAATCAACTGGCGCGTGAGTGCGGTTTTCGATTTTGATCCCTTCCATGACTTTTTCCCACAGCTTATCAGTCGCTGGAGTAGAGCCTGCTAAGAAAGATTCATCACCTTCATACGGAGTATAGTTTTTCTGAATAAAGTCACGGACGTTGACGTTATTCTGCCAGTCACCTTGGCTAAAACCTTGCCATGCTAAAGCGAATTTTTCATTTAATTCGGACATGATACTTTTACCTTTTAACAATGGATCTTTGAGGGATCTTAATAAATCTTTGTGTACTTGTAATATCGAGCATATTAACCAATTTCGATTAATGTTTTTCGCTATTACGTAGATGCATTAACCAGTAAATCAGGCCGACTAACACTGCGCCGCCAATAATATTTCCGATAGTTACTGGTATTAAGTTTTCGGTAATAAAGTTTCCAACTGTTAAGTTAGAAAATTGTTCTGGTGCCATGTTGATATTTGACCAAAATTCAACAGGGGCGAATTCTTTAATCATGATAGCTAGAGGGATCATAAACATATTTGCAATGCTATGTTCAAAGCCACTAGCGACAAACATTGCGATTGGCAGAACTAATACTACCAGTTTGTCAGTTAGGCTACGACCGGCATAGCTCATCCAAACTGCTAAGCAAACCATTAAGTTAGCTAAAATACCTAAAAAGACAGCTTCAACAAAAGTATGGTGCAATTTGTAGTTAGCCGTTTGAAGAACGTTTAACCCCCATTGCCCATTCGCCGCAGCATATTGGCCTGCAAACCAAATAATAGCGACAAAAAACAGTGCGCCAATTAAGTTGCCAATATAAACGTTGAACCAATTGAGGAACATTTTTCCCCAAGTAATTTTGCCTGTTGCTTTAGATACGATGGTAAGAACAGTGGATGTAAATAAGTCAGCACCGCATACAACAACTAACATTAGTCCAAGGGAGAAGCAGATACCGCCAATCAGTTTAGTAAAACCGTAAGGAGCACTTGCTGCACCTGTCGTTGCAGTGATATAGAAAACGAAAGCGATAGAGATAAAGATACCAGCAGTGAATGCTGACAAGTAGGTAATAGCTGGGTGTTTGTTCGTTTTATAAACACCTGCATCATCAGCAACTTGCGCCATGACAGCAGGAGATAATAAATTAAAAGGGTTGTCAGCTTTCATACTAACACTCTCTTACAAAGTTGATTAATTATAGCACGCAATTATAGTAACAAACGGGTGTGACGATAAATTTGATGTGGATCATGAAGTGTTGAGAGAACGGGGTGGAAACAGTATAAAAAACGTCAAAATTTCATCTAATTATTTGATTTTAATATGAAAAATATTTTTTAAATTTTATAAAAAAATTTTATAAAACAGCTCAAAACGCTCTCGATAAGTAAAATGTTACAGATGATTGTTAATGAATTTCGATAATTATTATGTGATTGAAATTAAATATTGCTTAAGTAAAGATAAAAGCCCAGAGGCTTTTATCTCAAATCATCTTAAACCCCCACCAAGCCTATGGATTTGGTGGGAGGTTTTCTAATTAAGCATTAGCACGCTTCGCTTTTTGTAGCTTTTCGTAAGCTGCTAAAAGCCCTTGATGAGCTGGTAATGCTTTGAGCTCTTCATCAATTGACCATAATCCGTAGAAGCTTGATTCACCCGCAATTGCTGCTGACGCCGCATCTACCGCCTCTTGACCATACATACGGACAAAAGCTTGATAGTATTGAGCTGGCTCTCTTTCTTCTTCTTGGGAAAGTAGCAGCAGAGTATGTAAGCAGCGGTAGTAGTTAGCGCGTTCTGGCGTGAATACGGAACTGTTGAAGTCTTGTGTCCATTCAACCCAAGCCAATGCTTGTTCAAGGTCTCCACCCGCTAAGGCTAACATTGATTTCAATTCGCCAATACGTAGATTGCTCCAGCCATTATCTTTACCAACAGCCAAACCTAATAGTTCGCGCACACGGGTAAAGTCATCTAATCCGTCATCATCTAACTGTTCAATGAGAGCAAGATAATCTTCTTTTTCCCACTGACTATCAGGAAGGGACATAATGGTGTCGCGCAGGTAAGCACCCATTGCATTGTTGGCAATATGCAAATCTTCTACAGGATAGATATCTGACATACCTGGCACCAAGATACGGCAGGCATACACACCTAAATGACTGTAATCAGCGATATACACTTCTGCGTCAAGTTTGTTGAAGATTGCCATTAACGTTGCAAATTCTTCTGTCGTGGTGCCTTTAAAGCTCCAGTCTGCGAATGGATAATCTGCATCGTCTTTAAACATATCCCAGCTAATTAAACCGCTAGAATCGATAAAGTGAGTTTCTAAGTTTGTGTGCTCACCAACTTCTTCATCATCAAAGGTTGGGGCGTTAAACACGTCCAAATCTTTCAGTCCACGACCTTGCAGTAATTCAGTGACTGTACGCTCTAAGGCAACACCAAAATCAGGGTGCGCGCCGAAAGAGGCAAAACAAGTCCCGTTCTGTGGGTTAAACAGCACCACGCAGATGACTGGGAATTGTCCACCCAAAGAGGCGTCGTAACAGAAGATAGGGAAGCCTTCGTTTTCCAGTGTTTCAATCGCTGCGACTACACCAGGGTAGCGAGCCATTACATCGGTAGGGATCGTTGGTAAACTAATGCTTTCGGCAATAATTTTATTTTTAACAAAGCGCTCGAACACTTCGGATAACCCTTGTACACGGGCTTCGTTTGCGGTGTTTCCGGCTGACATTCCATTAGACACATACAAGTTGCCGACGATATTCATTGGAATATAGACGGTGCTGTTATCAGATTGACGTGTAAATGGCAGGGCACAAATACCGCGTTCTTCATTACCTGATTGCAGGTCAATCAGCTGGCTTCCTGCGAGTGCATTGTCAGGATCATAGAAAGCAACCAAGCGCTCATCCAGCAAACCGGCTGGCAGGCTATCATCTTCAGTTAACGGGAACCATTTCTCATTAGGATAATGAACGAAATCCCCTTCTGCGATGGATTTACCTAAATAGAAATCCGCGAAGAAATAGTTGGTGGATAAACGCTCAAAATATTCACCGAGAGCAGAGGCTAAAGCCGCTTTTTTACTTGCGCCTTTACCGTTGGTAAAGCACAGCGGGCACTCTTTGTCACGAATATGAACGGACCAAACATTTGGAACCGGATTCAGCCAAGAGGCTTCTTCGATATCGAATCCTAAATTTTTCAGTTTGGTTTGGAATGCATCAATGGAGACTTCGAGTGCGGCATCTTTGCCGGGAATAAATGTTTGGCTCATTGTCAGTCACTTGTAAATGGCTTGTTTCAGATAGCGGCTATGATACGGGCTTTTTGCTTAGTGCTCACGCTTTTTATGCTGAGCTCACGCTTTTTATTCAAGACAGAAAAATAGCGAAAAATTAAAATTTACTAAAATGACAAAGTCGATCACAAAACTCTCAGATTAAATCCACATAATAACGTGAGTTTATTTTTAATATTATGCTCGTTAATTTTAGTTAAAGGAAAATAGGATGAAAAACCGAAATAAAGCGTTGTTAGCCACACTGGTTTCACTGTTTGCCGTATCAGCATTTGCACAACCGAATATTACGGTGTTGGCAACGGGCGGAACCATTGCGGGTGGTGGAGAATCAGCAACAGGTTCAAGCTACCAAGCAGGGAAAGTAGGAATTGACTCTTTACTCAATGCAGTACCAGAGACTAAAAAAATTGCTAACCTGAGTGGTGAGCAGCTGGTGAATATCGGTTCTCAAGATATGAATGACCAAGTTTGGTTAACTCTCGCCAAAAAAATTAATCAAGATTGTAATAAAACTGATGGCTTTGTGATCACTCATGGTACTGACACCATGGAGGAAACAGCCTTTTTCCTTGATTTAACTACTGCCTGCAAAAAACCGATTGTGATGGTGGGGGCAATGCGTCCTTCCACGGCTTTGGGCGCTGACGGTCCATTGAACCTATACAACGCTGTCGTATTAGCATCTGATAAATCTGCAGGAGAGCGTGGCGTGCTGATGGCGATGAATGACAAAGTGATCCAAGGTCGCAATGTCATGAAAATGAGCACAACAGAAGTTCAAGCCTTTGATGCCGTGAATGCGGGGGCAGAAGGTTATATTCATGATGGTAAAGTCACCTATTATCAAGCACCTCAGCCTCGTGGTGATAAACCTGTTTTTGATGTCAGTAAGTTAGATAAATTACCGGAAGTGGGTATTGTCTATAACTATGCGAATGCATCTTCAGCACCAGTAAAAGCACTGCGCGAAGAAGGCGCTAAAGGTATTGTGAGTGCTGGTGTTGGTAACGGGAATATGTACAAAACTATTTTTGATGCATTAGCCAATGCAGCGAAAGATGATGTTGTCGTGGTGCGTTCTAGCCGTGTACCGACGGGCTATACAACGCGAAACGCAGAAGTGAATGATAATGAATATGGGTTTGTAGCATCTGAAAGATTGAATCCACAAAAATCTCGTGTATTACTGCAATTAGCATTAACACAAACGAAAGATCCGAAAAAAATCCAAGAGATGTTTGAACAATATTAATATTTAATAATAGGCGGCAGAGATGTCGCCTTTATTCTATTTTTATTACGTATAAGCCGTGTTCTTTTGGGGATGAGTTAATTTGTATAATCAAAATAACTCGACAATAAATACCTATAAATAAGGTAAATCAGTTATTATCGAGCAATTCTATATCATCTATTTAACAAATTTAATTATAAAGAACCCACGTCAGGTGTTTGAGCTTCTGGTTTTCCTTGTTTGGATTTTTCTTTAAATACGGCAACATTACCTTCTGATTTAACCGCAGATTTGACTTCTGCTAAACCAGAAAAAATTCCGCCTTTTTTGATGGATAAATTTGAATAGCGAATCGTGCCGTAGATTTCACCATTAGTATCAATACTAATGGTTTCTGAAATACATTCCCCTTCCACTTTACCGTTTACCCACAACTCATTGCTGGTGATATTGCCGGTAACTTGACCATTTTGCATGATTTTAACGGTATTATTTTTACCAGCAATGTTGCCAATGACTGTGCCATAGATATGAACCTGTTCATTGGAGGTAATATTGCCTTCAAATACAACATCTTTGGCGATGATAGTATTGGTTTTTTCTTCGCTGATCATTGGTGACGATACTTGCATTTTTTCCTCAGCAATTTGCTGCATGATTTCTTCTTTATTGATAGTGGGAGTGGGTTCTGGTTTGCTTTGTTTTTTATTGAACATGCGACTAACCTTTTTGTAATTGAAGTATAAAACTAAACAAATGATCGAAGATATAAAGGCAACGGATGCCACGATGGTATATCTAAAAAACCACGCTATCAAAGTAAGAAACCAGAAGAAAAAACTTATGTTCAAAAACAGATATGTTTTCTTCATTCCTTAATCTCTTACACACAAATTTGATAATTAGTATAAATTAAAATAGCACATAACAAATTAAAGAATAGAGGATGATTTTGGTTTTATCTGAAGAAATAAAGCTATGTATTTTTAAAAAATAGTCGCTAATTTTCAGCTAAAGAGCAGAAATAGGGAAATGTTAAGTATGTTCAAATAAAAATACCCACTAATAAACATTAAGTGGGTATAATTAACATTAAATGATTCATTAAATAAAGCGCGCTTTTAGTTATTCGCGCCTGATTAAGTCATTATTTAGCTTCGTGCGCAGCACTATTTTCACGACAATCGCCTTCAGCACAGTGACCGTACAAATATAAACTGTGGTTAGAGAGTTTGATACCGTGACGAGCAGCGATGTCATGCTGACGCTTTTCGATTGATTCGTCAGTGAATTCGATAACCTTGCCACAATCTAAACAGATCAAGTGGTCATGGTGGTGTTGCTGAGTTAATTCAAATACGGATTTTCCACCTTCGAAATTGTGACGAGTCACAATACCAGCATCATCAAATTGGTTTAATACGCGGTAAACAGTGGCTAACCCGATTTCTTCACCAATATCAATCAGCTTTTTGTAGAGATCTTCCGCACTGACGTGATGGCACTCAGGCTCCTGAAGTACTTCCAAAATCTTTAATCTTGGAAGAGTGACTTTGAGTCCTGCATTTTTCAATGCTTTATTATTGTCTGTCATGCGGGCTTGTCCTGTATTTTAAATCATAAATTTAACAATAATGAGACGTTTTTAACAAAAATCCAGTTGTCTTCTAAACTGATTTACAATTATAGGCATGGAAAATAAAAATAGAAACCATGCATTGTCTCATTATTTTGATTCGTTCTTAAAAGCGAGTTCATTAGATAGAGGGATTAATCCATCATATCGAATGGCTCCCGCTTTTAATTGACAATCTATGTCATTATTAGCCAAGGATTTCAGCCAGAGACATCTCTTCAGAGATTTGTTTAACCCAAGCGTCAACACGCTCTTCGGTCAGTTCTGGTTGACGATCTTCATCGATAGCAAGACCGATAAAGTGGTTATCGTCCGCCATACCTTTAGAAACTTCAAAGTGGTAGCCTTCAGTTGGCCAATGACCGACGATCACTGCACCACGCGGCTCAATGATGTCACGGATAGTTCCCATCGCATCACAGAAATATTCTGCGTAGTCTTCTTGGTCTCCACAACCAAACAGTGCGACAAGCTTGCCGTCAAAATCAATTTCTTCCAATGTTGGGAAGAAATCATCCCAATCACACTGAGCTTCACCGTAGTACCACGTAGGGATGCCAAGAAGTAGGATATCAAACGCTTCGATATCTTCTTTGCTGCATTTAGCAATATCGTGAACTTCTGCAACATCTTTGCCTAATCTTTCTTGGATCATTTTGGCAATATTTTCTGTGTTACCTGTGTCACTTCCGAAGAAAATGCCTATAACTGCCATAAAGTGATTAACCTCTTGTTTTTCTAGTAGAGAGTATAAATTACCGATTCTGCTAGAACTAAAAATAGAACGAAAATAGGTAAAATTTTGCGCCTTATTTTGGCGAAAAAAACAGTGTTAGTCTGTCAAATTTGTGTGATTTACCCAGATACGGCTAGTGATCAATTGTCTCACTAACCTGCTCAAGTTGAGCCATCAAAATTTCTTCAATTAGCTCACTTCGGCTTATGTTTTTCTCTTCAGCTAATTGGTTTAAGACCGCGACAGCGTCTTCATTTAATTTCAGCTCAACTCGACGTAAGCCTTTGACTTTGTCTCGTTTTAGCTGATTTCGTTTATTGATTCGTAATTGTTCATCCCGCGACAACGGGCTCGTTTTTGGTCGCCCAGGCCTGCGTTCTTCTGCGAACAAATCCAGTGTGGTGCGGTCAGTTTGTTCTTTTGCCATATCTACTATTGCTAACGGAAGGGGTGTGCCAGTAATTCAGCGGGCAATGATACCCTAGCTGAATCCCTAGTACCATAGGTGCATACCCCGCTAATTCATCTAATAGATTAAAAAAAAAGCACTTTTAAGAAAAAAGCATCACCCAAAGAGTAAGTGATGCTTTTTTGTTCAGGTTAACGTGTTTGCTGTTGCCACAAATTGGCATAAACACCATTCAATTTTAGAAGGTTCTCATGAGTTTCCGCTTCGGCAACTTCACCATTACGTATCACGTAAATTTTATCGGCATTCATAATAGTATTGAGGCGATGGGCAATGCTAATCACGGTTCTGCCTTGGGTAATTAATGGCATATTTTGCATAATGGCGGATTCTGATTCGTAATCACGAGCTGTAGTGCTATTTATTTTTTAACGCCAATAAATATTACTTACATATCAGCCAGTTAAAAGTGTTAGGTGTGGCTTTTTTCTGGCTTCACTATTTGACTGTGTCGAAATTGTGACGTTGCTACTGTACTTGGTTAAATGTTGACCGCTAAAGTGAGCATACTTTTGAACCATCTCAAGAGTTTCCCATCCACCCATTTCCTTGAGTACCATTAATGGGGTTCCACTTTGTGCGTGCCAACTTGCCCATGTATGCCTCAAATCATGGAAGGTAAAATTGACAATACCAGCATCCTTTTTTGCTTTGTCATAATGCTCTCGATAATAATTGGTTCTTCTCGTTCCATTTTTGTTTGAGAAAACCCAATTGCTGATCCTTTCATCATACATTCTTGATAGAACTGACACAGCATCGTCATTCAAAGGAATGCTTCTGGCAACTCCTGACTTTGCATTGTCAGCTGTGATGTATGCTGTTCTATTGACGAGGTCAACATTCTTCCATGTTAGCGTTAGGATTTCGCTTTTTCGCATTCCAGTCATTAGCGCTATAGTTACAAGGTCATTCATCCACTGAATGCTGATTTTTGATAGTAGCTCTCCAGCTTCATCTGGAAGCAACCACCTAACTCTAGCCTTTGGCTCCTTCATTTTAGGTATGTATAATGAAGTCATTAGCCACCCCATTTTGTGTGCTAATGAGAATGCTCTGATGATGAAAGACCTATATCTATTCCTTGTTGCATTTGACACCTTACCTTTTGTCATTTGGCTATAAACAGGCAAGGAATTAGATATTTCATCACTGGTGATCGTTGATATTTTCCTGCCTTTGAATATCAACTGAAAATATTCTGCATAAGCTAGCTTTGTTTCATAAGTTGCTTGCCCCTCAGAATCTTGAAGCACCAGATTCATCATTTCCTCAAATGACCTATCCGGTACTTTATTCAGCTTTTCGACTTGCCATAGCTCATGCTTTAGCTTGTCATGATATTCTTGAGCTTTGACTTTCTCCTCTGTGCCAGTCGATTTGCGAACTCTTTCTCCGCTTGGAGTTGCGATATCAACCCAGTACTTTTTACCTCTTTTGTAGATCGGCATGTTTTTCTCCCATCACCGACTACAGCCAGCCGGTAGACATTATTGTCGTTAAACTGCGCCTGTTCAAACTTTTTCAGGCTTTCCTTGTTTGCACGCCAAGAGCCACCAACTCTAAACATGTAATATTTTGATGGCTTCCTGTATATAGTGCTTTTTGATAGGTTCAATAGCT
Source organism: Providencia sp. JGM181 (assembly GCF_018257375.1). Classification (NCBI taxonomy): domain Bacteria; kingdom Pseudomonadati; phylum Pseudomonadota; class Gammaproteobacteria; order Enterobacterales; family Morganellaceae; genus Providencia; species Providencia sp. JGM181. Next base: position 23,957 of record NZ_JAERJY010000005.1, read on the forward strand.
TCGAGTATTCTTCTACTGTGTAATATGAGTCATCCACTATTAATCTCCTTATCGATAGAGTTGACGTAATAAGTCAACCACATGATCGCTGGGAATTTCTTGTGCTTTTCGCTGAGTGTTAATTGAAACTTCGGTAGGTAATCTTTGAGTATTGCTGTGCTTTGTTTATCGCTGAGTTTTTTGAGTTGCTTTAATTTGTCACGGCATTCACGTGCTATCTTTCGGCGTCCGTTCTCTAATATCCACTCATTCATATCCTCTGCCTTTTATTTCTCATTGTTACCATATAAGACTTTTGACAGTTTTGAATTTCGACAGGGTAGATATTCTTTCCTATCTTTATTTTGTGGTTAACGATTATTCCGGTTCGACTGTGATTCTTTTTGTGGGCTTCCAATGCCGCATTAATAGCTATCCTTTCTGTGGGCGTGACTTCGCCGCGAATTATTAATTTCATAATTCACCTATGCTATTTAATTGTATTTTTGTATTTCAGATTCCTTAAATCGGCAATTATGTTTTATTCCATCTCCGCAGACATATTTAAAATCATCAAGCGGATTTATTTCTATTACCGTTAAAATATCGCCATCCATATATCCGCAATAATCAGAATGGCCATCATCAATAAGAGTTACTTTATCGCCTATGTTTATGTTATTCATTCTCCGCATCCTTCATTAATAAATAAACTTCCATAGCAGCGCGATATAAGTTATTTGTAGTTGCATCAAATGGATGACGGCTACAAATCCATAAGTCACCATTAAGTTGAGGAACAGCGGCTATCTTATTATCAATAATAATCGGCATTGCGTAGGCTGGGTTGTTGCAGGGGTCGAATGATTTTGTGTGTATATAACCCAGTCTAAAAGAAACTAATTCGTTAATCTCGAAGTCAGGGAGTTCGGTGTATTTATTCATTGATTAACTCCAGCTCTTCTTCAAGCCACCAAGACGCTTGACCGTCTTCATCTTCAACTAGATAAGGTAGTACAGCATCTTTATCATCAATAGTGTAAATTCTACCATTAATATCCCACGGTTTGATTTTAACCTTGTCGCCTACTTTAAATTTACTCACCATGAATAACCTCTATTTTATTGTTTGTATTACAATTGGAAGTATCTTTGTTTTCATAAAACTTGGTTAATGACGCACATGATAAAACAACTAAAATAAATACAACCCCCACAGCAATAGAGTTTGTGAATATATTATCCACTTCATTAAGAGTGTAAATTACCAAATAAACTATAACCGTGAATATAACAACCGCAATTGAGCCTAATAATAATCCCATTATCTAATCACCTCACCACAAACTATCTCAACATCCCGCACCCGCATTATCTGCATAGTACGGCTCTCGCATTCTTGCTGTGTGTATATTTGCTCAGATACAGGCACAGCAGAACCCTGTATTAGTATGAGTAATACATATCCGATTATTATTTTCATATTTAATCTAATTTATAGAGTGGGATATTTATTGAGTCGGATTGTTCAGCGTTAATATGAGTGAATTCGTGTTTATTGATATAATCAATTCCATTTGATTCCATATAACCAACAGGCTCCAAGCTATTAATTAAACTCTCGCGTGATGCTTGCCAAGATTTAAGGCATTGGCGCTTTACGGATTGAAGTAAAGTATTTTCTGGTTGAGACTCAATTAACGGATACTCTTTTTTAAACCATTCTTCAAATTGCTGCCTTGATTTATCCATCACTCCACCTTTCTATATCCAGCTTTATATAAACGTTCAGCGTACATGTGAGCAGTAGTAGACATACCAACATCAGTTAAGCCTTCTTCGTCAGTAGAAATAACATCCGCAATACGCTCAATTTCCTTTTCAGTCACTTCATTACGTTTTTTATCAGCAAGTTGTTTTGACAAATCAGCGCATTCAAAGCAGATATTCACATTGCCTGCTACAACTAGCTTTGATACCCCAACATCTTTACCGCAAGCCGAGCATATATTTCTCGTTTTGGGTTGAAATTGTTTTTGTAGCTCAATCATATTCATTCCTCTTCATTGCATCCCTGCGAGTTGAATTAATCTTCCGTTAAATCAATTACATCATCAATAACACTTTGCTTTACTGCGTAATAACCGTCTTCGCCATTGAGCGTTATTTCTTCCGTGTTGGTGTAAATACTGATAATTGCCTGTTTCAACTTCGCGTTTTCTTCTTGTAACTGTTCGAGTTCTGATTCTTTCGCTTCTTCCGCTGGCTGCTTCCATCCACAGCGACAATCTTTGCATTCACCATCGCCACCCTCTAAATAAGCTGAGCACTCTGGGCAATATAGCTTCTTCATATATCTATCTCCTGTTTGCATCCTTGCAAATATATCCTTTGGTTAATTAAAGAATTCCTTTGCGATATTCTTTTTCCAAATAAGTTTCTTTCCCGCTAACTTCAATGCTTCCCTTAAGTAATTCTCGGTTAGCTTTCCCGATAGGGTTATCTGGCCTTATGTCCAGTCCCTTCAACGGTCTAGACATAGAGTCATGGCGATTAATAATTTCCTGCCTTTTCCTGTCAACTCGGTCGCATACTTCATCAAAATGCTCTTCGCAGGAATGAAAACCTCGGTATTCATACCCGTTATAGTCATCAAGTTCTTTCTTGCATAAGCAGCATTTATCCATAGTTATATCCTTTGGTTAAATCACATAGGGAATGGTCAGAAGGGAATGGAATCATCCCAATCCATCGGCGGCTCATTCTGCGGAGCTGGTTGCTGTTGAGGTTGTCGCACTGGCTGCTGGCTTCCTGCTTGATTACCACCGTTACCGCCTAGCATTTGCATCGTACCGCCGATATTTACTACCACTTCTGTCGTGTATCGGTCTTGACCGCTTTGGTCTTGCCATTTACGCGTTTGCAAAGAACCTTCGATATAAACTTGTGAACCTTTTTTCAGATATTCACCAGCAACTTCGGCTAATTTGCCGAAAATCACAACACGGTGCCATTCGGTTTTTTCACGCATTTCACCTGATTGTTTATCACGCCACGATTCCGATGTGGCTAGTGTGATATTTGCTACTGCGCCACCATTTGGCATGTACCGAATTTCAGGGTCTTGGCCTAAGTGACCAATGAGAATTACCTTATTCACTCCACGACTAGCCATTACCTTTCTCCATATCAGATTTTGCGCTTTGGTAAACCACTTCTAGTTTCTCTAGGCTATCAACATCACCTGTGAATTTATTTTTTAGCCAGTGATATGACCTGTCTAATTGCTCTGGAGTCATTTCTCCAGATTTCCCAGTAAAATCAGATAACAAATCAAAGTTTGTCATTAGTTTTTTAACTCTGTGCTCTGCGCGTTTTCCTCGAGACACGGAGAGCATGAATGACAGGTCGCTTTCAATATGGCTCATAGCGTGAATTTTTATACCACCAACCGCAACGCCACCAAACTTAACTGTTGGGTCTCCAATTAATGTTAGTGACCTTCCAGCCCATGCATGACCATCATTACCCCAGCCGCCAATTAAAACCCTCCGCATTGATTTTGATGGCTTATATGGGCGTCCGTCATATCCAACGAGGTCAATAAATACTGGTTGGTCTTTAGAGCCTTCCCTTACTGATTTGATAGTTGCTGTTATCGGGGTAGATTGAACATCTTCAAAGTTAATTTGGTCTGACTTTGGAATGATTGTGCGTGATAAGTCCATTAGAGATACACCTCATCGTCTAAATATTCATCATCGAATAAGTAATTAGGAACATTGATTTCACTCGGTGGAAGAACTATTCCTTCAGTTCGTAGTGATTCATCATCAATGCATTCTTTAATTTTGCGTAATGCTTCATGCATATGCTTATAACCAAGTTCCAGCGATTCCGTTCCGATGTAATACATGCAGTTGGTATAAGGTGGTTTATTTTGAAGTGCGAAGAAGCAAAACTGGTCTAACTCAATCCCTGTAGTTAGCTTTAAAACGTACAGATAAAAGGCCGCTTGAATATGGTAGTGATATTTACCGAATGCCTGACTAAACCCTCTCTCAGTTGCATCCATGCAACTTTTAACATCAAGCGGGTAAGGGTGGAAGTCTGATAATCTATCGAACCGACACTTAAGTCTTAAACCGGTAATCGGGCAGTTGGCAAACATCGACACTTCTGATTTTCCCTTTGCCGCCATGTAATCCATAAAGTCGGTATTCATCCTTGCCGACTCAATCATCCGTGTGATTGTTTCTACTTCGCCATTAATTAGAATGTTGTCGGCGTTGTATGTTTTCGCTAGTTCCTTATATTCCTTGGATGTGCGAGTTTTTATTTCTGGTTCAAGTATGAAATCCATTTCAAATACTTCAGGCTCCAGTAATGCTGCGTGAATTGCCGTTCCAATCTGTGCCGATTTACTTCCTTTAAATGGGTTAAAATACAGATTAGCAGGGCTAACGCTAATAGCTTTGACTGACGTTGAGCCTATAGCATCATCCTTGTGATAGTCTTCATTACTCAGTCCGTAAATAATTCCTTCTCTCACAATAGCCTCCTTTCGCTTTTTGCAGCCTCAAAAAAAGCGTTCCATGCTTCATCTGATTCTTGAGTGGTCATTTTCCGTATGACCGATGAGGGAAGGGCATCATAAAACCGCTGAGCAATTTCATTAGTTAGTTCATCATCCTGATTTGCTAGGTGCTCACGGTCTGGAATGGTGACGAAGTTTTCATACTCTGAAATTATCATGCTGAGTCCTCATACCGTTCCCTGATTATTTTTTGCAACAGTTCCTTTGTTACATTCATGCTTAAAATAAGAGTTTCTGGGTCATCCGTTTCAATGAGATATCCACTATCCATGTGAATAATTGCTCTTGTTCCACCACATGCCGCAGGTTCCGTTTGCGTGTACATGTTTTTAGATTCAAAAATAAGTTTGTTCATTCAGACCTCCCGTAACTTGCTTTGAGAAATTCCATTGCTAACCACCAAACATCATCACAACGTTGGCTTATAGCGATTCGCGCCTGTGCCTGTGCCAGACGTAGAAAATGTTTGTCGATTTGCATGATTTATCTCGCTAATAGAGGTAATAGGATTGCAGTCATAATGATTAATGATGCGTAGTAATAGTTATCGCCCATGTGATGGCCTCACATAGTTATTGAAAGTGTTCTGGTGTTGGTGCGGTGGTTTTTTTCTAGATTACTTCTTGAAATGAAACTAACTGACCGTTGTATTCAAGTTTTACTTTGGATTCTTCAATCCAAGCAACAACAGCTGAGTCTGAGAAGCTGATTATTTTGTCTAGTGACTGCCACCATGCATTTCTAGATGCATCACTGTCTATTGTTAAAGGTTTGTCAGTCTCTCTTGTTGCGCGTGCTATACGTAGTTCTCCATCTTTTCTTTTTCTTACCACAAAGCACTTTGCGCCTTTTGCTGGGATGCCACTTTCAATTTTTATCCAGTTCATAATTAATTCCTTATGTGCGTATTCCTCACTATTAATAGCGATATGAATGATTAAGTGGTGGGTTACTGCTGACCGAGGGCTTTTGCGATTGCTGAGTTGGCTTTATTCATCATTTCTTTATGCTTAACTGGAGCGCGTTCATCAACATCTATTTCGTATCTCTCCATTGCTGAAACTAGCTCTCTAAGTGATTCTAATAACTCTGGTGCTGCTGCTAATAATCTTGCATCGTGTTTTGGTTGCTCACCTGCGCCATTCCAATCTTTTACAAATGCGACTATCTGGTTATTTTCATCAGTAACTTCAAAGAATCGATTTTCAAAGCCGTACCAATTAGCTACTTCCGTGTGAGCGTTAAACTTTCCTTTGGTACCTTTAAACTCCATATCACCCCCTAGCCTTTAACATTGCATCCGCCATTTGATATGCGTTTTTCGCAACCCATTCAAGCGTTTGGTCTGTCGCCGTATCAATCATTGCATTGTTGGCTATAATTCCATTCATAGCCTTAGCAGCTAGATAATCACGCAAATTCATGCCTTCCTGAGCTACAAATTGCATATCTGGATGCCCGCTTGCGGGAAAAGCCGCTCCACCTGTTGTATCTGTCATACTCCCTCCGTTATTAACTAAACACGATGCTAGTCTTCAGTTACGGTATACCCTTGGCTTTCAAGGTGCTTGATGATGTCGTCATTGTCCATTTCATCTAGCAGTGTGCTTGCTGAGTATTCACTGATGATGTCATCGACGCTGATAAATCCATCAAGAATTGCACCAGTAAGCGTTACTTCAACGTTTCGGTTCATGCGTGCTTCACACTGCACGCTGTCGCACTCAATCGTAATATCCATCTCTATCTCCTATCTATTAATCAACTCACCACAGCCCACTAATTAATGAACTCTGGTTAGTTGCCTAGATATCGCTCTAGGCTGCGGGTCTCACAGACCATGGCACCTGCATATTTAATTTATTTAGATACGTTAAATTTAATCACTACATAAATCCTCCGATTCAAACGGTACTTACATCTATGACGAGACCGATTTATCGCCTTTGGTTTATTGTCGTGCTGTCAAAAAAGCTACCTCACCACAGCCCACCTTGATGGACTGTAATTAGTTAACTAAATGGCTTTCTTGGCTGGAAGTTGAATCTATGCCAGCCGTCTGTTAGCTCTATTTTCTCGTAGCCGTCGTTGCCTTTATGGTCAGCGATTCCAAGTTCTACAGCGTATGAGTGCAGATTGTGGCGGCGTTTTATTTGTTCCATGCCTATCCAATTCAAATCAGTATTGCGCTTTTGTGCTTGCTTTGGCGTTAGCTCTAAGCTGTTAACGGCGCTTAACTTTTGCTGCCGTGCGATATCTTTTTTCATGTCTCGCAAGGTGCTAATCATGTAGTCTATGCGTTCAATATCGTTCATGTTCACCCCCTTGCCGTAACACTTCCATCACTCATAATCGGCTTGCGTAGCCGTGGTTGCTTGCGTGTGTCTATGCTCTTGCTGTCACTTCTCCAGACTCTAATAACGTTCCTGACTTACGATATTTAGCTGAGTAAATACTAGAATTTGGTAAGCAGGTGTTATCTGTGGAGTCGTAAACTTTAGTGCTGCGAATGGAAATTGCTTTTTCAACTCGGCTAACTGGTTTGCGCGTGAGTGATAAGGTAGGGCGCTTTGTTTCTTCCGTATCACCATTAATTGAAACCTTCAATTGCTCATTCATGGCGTATGCATTCTTTAACTCTGCTCTACGTTCCGATCTGCGATTTCTAGCGCAGTTATATCCGCGAACACCCATAATTACCTCCTACAATTAGTTTTGGTGATTGGTGGTAGCGCACTCATCTACCATTCATGCTTAGCAGAGCGATTACCAATCCCAAAACTTACTGTCTTTGGTTTGCGCATTTTTCAGCGCGTTCTGTTAAAGAGCGAACATCCTGTTTATCTATGGCTCCTTGCCTTCGATGGAATAACTATACAAGTAACGCTTTATTAAAACAAGTGTATCTTGTGTTTATTTTTGTGTTTTTACTTGGTTTTTTACTTATATATTTGTTTTTTATTGGTTTATTTATTTTTAATTTTAGATTTTACTTGGATTGGATTGGATTGGATTGGATTGGATTGGATTGAGGACTAGGCAAAAAAAAATCCCTCATGAGAGGGATGGCGTGGTTGTGCTTAATAGAATGTAATTACTTGTTATTTGATGTTATTTTTGCAAAATCTAAAAAAGCCTCTTGGCACTCGTTAGCCATTTCAACGAGAGTTTTTCCCTTCTTTTTAGCTTCACTTTCCATGAACTTATCAATAAATTCATCTCCGTTAGGTATGCTATTTTCTTTTTGAAACTTATATAGAGCTGACTGGGAATTGCACTCTGATATTTTCATGATCGTTGATAATAATTTAAAATCATTTTTATCATTTAAATCAAGTTTATCCACAGCATAAGATGATGATGAAATCGCAGTAATTAATAGTAAAATTAATTTTCTCATTAGGTTACCATGCTTAAATGTAAGATATTTCTATCCATGAAATTTGTATTTAATTGATTGACTAACAAGAACTTTAGCTTGGATAAACATCCCATCAATTGAATTGTCCTCTAAATACCAAGTTTCATACCTTGGGTTATCAGATATTACAGCTAATTTCTTGTATTGCATTTGAAGTCTTTTTATATACAGCTGATTATCAAGAATGAAAACATAGATCCCATCACCATCGAAATGATTTACAGTGATGTCAACAAATATCTGGTCGCGAGGTTCAAATGTACCAGACATTGAATCACCCTTAACCGTGATCATCTTGACGGTATCAGCAGTTCTTCCACCAAATAAGCGCTTGGCTTCCTCCGCTGAATATTCAATGGCAGTTATTGTCTCTATGAAATCATCAAGAACCATGACGCCAGATCCAGCACTTGCTTCGATATCTAATATCTCTACTTTATACCTTTCTTGAACATTAGAGCCATCCTCTAGCTCTATCTTAACCACCTCTTTTCTGTTTTCAGACTCTGGTCTACCAAATAAAAGCCAATTAGCATCTACACCAAGAATTTCAGCAATCTTCATTACTCTATTCTTTCTTGGCTCAGTACTGGTTTCCCACTGTTGTACTGATTGAGGTGATACGCCAACCGCATCAGCTAATTCAGCTTGGGTCATGTCTTTTGCAAGTCTGGCTTGCTTGATTCTGTCGCGCATAGTTTTCATTTCTTCAATATACAAGTATTGCTTTTAATATTCCAACAAGTAAAACTTGCTTAACTAAAGTGATTCTTGTATTATTCTTGTGATAGTTCAATTAAAGGGAAATTGTTATGAACGCATTGGAAACAACAATTAAAAAAGCGGGTGGCGTTCCCGCACTAGCAAAACTGTTAAACATTAGCGATCAGGCTATTCGCCAGTGGGAGCAAAAAGGTCGCATTCCACCTGCCAGATACGCACAAATAAATGAATTGTTTGGGATTCCTTTTGAGTATCTCGTCAAAGATAAAAAGTAATCCACCTCGCTCTTTAACACCTCTGCGCTGAAAAACGCGCACTTCAAAACTTAACTCACAGGATCGTGAGCAACGGACTAACTACGTCAAAAGGAATTTAACAAATGGACTACGCAACAACACGCAAAAACTTCAATCAATTCGTATCAAACCATCTAATCGCTACGGCATTACAAGCATTGAGAGCTAAGTCTCAGTCTGTAGTAGCTAAAACATTAGGTGTTCATGACTCAACCATTCTACGCAGAACTGACAAATTTCCTGAGCTATGCGAAACGCTGGCAGCGTCGGGGATTAAAGATTTTGTGCTGGAAGGTGAGAGAAAAATATCTGAGGAAGAATATCGCTTTTTGTGGAAGCAAATCGGTGAGCTTTCTTTGATGAGAACAAAAGAAAACGCCCCAATTGTTGGAGCAATCGAGGCGCATTAATCAAACTGTTTAACGAGGTAATTATGGCAAAAAATACAAGAAATTACCAGCGTATTGTACATAAAAACATCGTGCGTGACGAAGTTAACCGCTCCGTCACAGAGCAAGGAGCTAAGGCGCTTAGGTCTGCATTGGAAGATGCAAAATTACGGCTTGAGCATCGTCAGGAAGTCACTGGAGGGAAACAGCATGAGTAACGTTGCATACGCTGATTTTGGCAACCAACGACAGCAAGAGAGGCCGAAAGTGGCAAACCTTGAAGATGGCTATACCAGAATTGCTAATGACCTTCTTGAAGCTGCTATGTCTTCTGATTTGACAGCTAGGCAATTAAAAGTATTTCTGGCGATAGTTAGAAAAACATACGGGTTTAGTAAAAAACTGGACCGCATAACCAATACTCAAATAGCATCAATGACAGGCATTCATCACACTCATGTATGCAAGTCCAAAAATGAAATGATAGCTATGAATATTGTTATTTCATCTGGTAATCAAATAGGAATTAACAAGGCGTTTAATGAGTGGAAATTTGATATTAGCCAAGTTAGTGAAACATTAGCCAAGTCAGCTAATGAAAGATTAGCCAAGTTAGCTAACGAGGATAAGCCAAGTCAGCTAAACACAAAAGAAACTCTTTCAAAAGAAAAGAAAGAAAGTAATACACCCCTTACCCCTCAAGAGGTGAAAGGGGGAGAATTGACTAAGCCTTCTAAGCGAAAATCTCAACCAGTTAACTACGACGAATATCTCAATGCCTACAACGAGGAGGTTGGAGATAGATTACCTCACGCTGTTGAAGCCAACGAGAAGCGTAAAACTCGGATCAGGAAAATAATCAAAAACCTCGCAACGCAAAATGTTGATGGGTGGCGGGCCTATGTTCGAGCCTTTGTGAGAATGGCTAAGCCATTTTATTTTGGTGAAAACAATACAGGATGGACCGCAGACATTGATTATTTACTGAGAGACACAACTCTGACAGGGGTTCGTGAAGGGAAATTTGCTGACAGGGGATTCTAATGGTCAACAACCAAATCGAAGCAAGCGTAATTGGTGGCTTGCTGAAAGACGGATTAACACTCAACGCATCTGATGTACTCGCCACTTTAAAACCTGAAGCATTCGGATCTCATTTCTACCGTGAAACCTACAAAGTCATTCAGAAGCAAGCCAAAACTCGCGGCATGATTGATTTAATGATGGTTGCCGAGGCAATGGGTGACAAACATTTCGCTGACATCATGGAAGCCGCCAAGAACTGCCCAAGCGCAGCAAACTTGAAAGGCTACGCTACGATGGTGACTGATAATCACAATCGACGTGAAATGATTAGCTTGATGGACCAACACCGCCACGTTATCGAATCAGGCACGATTGACGCAGCTGCTGAAGCAATGGACCAACTCATCAAAAAGGCTAACGAACTACGGTCCGCTAACGATGAGATTAAACCAGTACACACCAAGGACCTGATAGCAGATTTTACGGAAGTGTTAGAACAACGCCTAACCAATGGCGATGAATCCGACACGCTGAAAACGGGGATCCAAGAACTTGATGAAATCACTGGCGGTATCAACGCAGTGGACCTAATCATTGTTGCTGCACGTCCTGCTATGGGGAAAACCGAGTTTGCATTACGGGTAACCGAAGGCGTAGCTTCACAAGTCGATAAACAAACGGGCCACAAGAAGGGTGTTCTAATTTTCTCAATGGAAATGAGTTCACGCCAAATTATGGAGCGTCAAATTGCAGGGGCATCGGGCCTATCAGTTTCATCACTGAGAAACCCTGCAAAAATGGATGATGAAGGATGGGCCAGAGTTTCAAATGGTATTGGTCGGGTCCAAGATTTGGATGTATGGGTTGTCGATGCAAGTAAACTCGATGTGGACCAAATCAGGGCCATAGCAAAACGCCACAAACAGCAATATCCATCACTGGCATTAATTATGGTCGATTACTTAGGCCTGATAGAAAAACCGAAAGCAGAGCGTAACGACTTGGCGATTGGTTATATCTCATCAAACCTCAAGGGAATGGCTAAAGAGCTACTAACCCCAGTTATCTCACTCAGTCAACTTTCACGCGATGTTGAGAAGCGACCAAACAAACGGCCCGTTAATGGGGACTTGCGCGACTCAGGCAGCATTGAGCAGGACGCAGACTCCATCATCATGCTTTACCGTGATGCTGTGTATAACGAGAACTCATCAGCGGCCCCATATGCTGAAATTATCGTGACTAAAAACCGATTCGGTAAAACAGGGACCGTATACCAGCGATTCAAAAATGGTCACTTTATGGATGTGGACCAGATGGAAGCCGCTAACGCTTGCCTACAAAGCAGCAAGCCTCAACAACGCCGATTCCAAGGCGCGGACGTGTAACACACCAAATCATAAGGACTTCAAATGAAATCATTTTACATGATATGCACCCGCGACACGGTGGGGAGCAACGCATCATTTCATTGCAAGGACGGAAAAGGTTACGCCACTGATATCGATAAGGCTCATGTATACACGCTAGAGGAAGCGCAAAGGGCGTGGGAAAGCGGAAGAAGTATCGATCAACCTGTTTCTAAATTCTGGGTTGATGCTTTAGCTGATTATCACGTCGATTGTCAGTACATACCGCGCGAAACTGTAATTCAGGAAGGCTGTACTAATTATGTTGGTTACGTGAAAGGCGATTGGGACGGCAACGATGTTTATTGGCTAACTAAAGGGTATAAGCCAGTAACTAATTTTTCATTTGCTAAGCAGTTCCATGAGCCAGATTTAACGATGGATAACATTGTTTGGCTGCCGTTCGATATTGCCGATGCACAGAAAAGGCGCACATTCTGCTTATCTAGCTTCAAAGCTCGAACGATGGTGCAAAGTGCAGGATTACGCATTCCTGAATGGCTAAAGAAACAACGCAGACGCAAAGGAAGCAGCGGAAAAACACGATGGAATTGTCCATGCTGCGGGAAAATCAGTTGGCAGTATGACCCTTATACATTTAGCGGCTGTCTTGATATTTACTGTCAAGAATACATTGGCAATTAAGCGAGGTGTTGAGTGATGAAAGGAACAACGTTAACAGAAAGAGATGCAGATATTTTAATTCTAACTAAAAAGCTGCTCGAACTAGAAGAATTGCAAGCCAAGAACCCAACCGATGAGAAGGGTATTGTAATCAAGGCTATTGCTTATCGAATTCGCCATATCAGCATGGGAGGCATCTAATGCAGGGAACTAATTGGGTTAAGGTGAGCGAGAAATTACCTAAAATGGACACGCCAGTATTTGCTGGATATTTCCGAGGTGAAGAGTTCTTGTACCATGTTTTTATGCGTTCTGATACATGCGGAGAAGGCTGGACATGGTCAATCTCATTCGATAATTACATAAGCTGTGGTGAGGAGTTCATAGAGGATGATGACTACTCAATGATAACTCATTGGAGACCAATGCTTAGCCCACCAATGCCAGAGGGTGAATGATGAGCGAGTTAAAAAAGTGCCCGTTTTGCGGTAGCAAGGCTGAATTAATAGATAACCGCCTGTGCTGGTATGTTCAGTGTAAAAACGATGATTGTAGTTGCACTGTAATCGGCGAGAGAGTACCTGAGCCACAATCCGAGGAAGAATCAGATGCCATTGATTGGGATTCTGTAAGGCAAACAGCTATAGCAGCATGGAACAGGAGAGCTAACAGTGACTAAATCACAAAGAGAAAAACTAAGGATGTTATTTGGCGGAAAGTGTGCTTACTGCGGTTGTGAGTTACCAGAAAAAGGTTGGCATGCGGATCATGTAGAGCCAATTTACAGAAAAATCGACAGGATTAATGGAAAAATAGTAGCTACTGGTGAGTGCTTTAACCCTGAAAATGACACTGAGCAAAACCTCGTTCCAGCGTGTGCGCCGTGTAATCTATTTAAATCTGTTTATAGCGTCGAAATGTTTCGTGATGAAATTAAAAAGCAGACCGATAGAGCTAGAAAATCATCGGTAAATTTCAGAACAGCTGAGCGTTTTGGATTGATTGAATTAGTCGATAAACCAGTTGTTTTTTGGTTTGAACAGTATCAGCAGGAGAGCTAACAGTGAGTGAACCAGTAGAGATAATGGTCTATTACGTTAACTTCAATACGAGCCGCAGATTCTGGATGTTAAAAATATCTGCTTATGGCGATGAGGATCATTTTAAGTTTCAAGCTAAGCCAACCAGAAAGCAAATCAGGAAATTTAAAAAACAATTCATTCGTGAAGCCAAAGAAATCTCTGAATGTTTAGTTGGAATGACAATGGCAATGCAAGGAGGTTAAATGTCACTAAAGACATACTATCTCAGTAGTAAAAACATCAGACAGAACGCCATCGAAGCAATACAAAACCTACCAATAGATTCAGCCAAGCCATACGAAGTCAAACTCTCCGAACCCAAACGAACCAAAGCACAAAATGACCGCATGTGGGCAACTCTTACTGATTTGTCTAAACAGGTCATGTGGCAAGGTCAATGGTACGACAAAGAGGATTGGAAGGACTTAATCACTGTACTCAATAAGCAAGTCAAGGGTGAGGCTCAACGGTCGGCTGTCGGGCTAGGTGGCGGTATTGTCTATTTCGGTGAACGTACTAGCAAAATGCGAGTAAGACAAATAGCGGATGTTATCGAATGCGCTCACTGGTTCGGCTCACAAAATGGCGTGAAATTCACTGATGACGCAAAGAGAGAACTGGAGTGGGCGCAACGCATCGGTGACAAACAGAAACTCAAGGAGCAGCAAGAGAGATGAACATCATATCAAAAATGGCAATCGCTATGGCGTCACTAGCATCACAGAACGCCTTATGGGCTATCAACCATAGTCGCAGTTGGTACAGCTACCCAATATCAACTAAGCGCATCACAGGTCACGCAAAGATAAACCGAGCAGCCAAGAAGCGGAGGGCTAGAAAGTGAGTTTTGCAAAAACCGAAAGGGATTACCCAGAAGGAAAATATACCCATATAGAATGCAAATGGTGTGGGTGTAGTTACATTGGACCTAAGCATGAAAACGCTTGTAAGAAATGTAATGACAATCTTCAGCGCATGGGCGGATTTGCTGATTTATTTGGTAAAGGTGAAGAAAATAAGATGAAAGATAACGTAAATAACCCATCACACTACGCATCAGGCGGCATTGAGTGCATAGAGGCTATCAAGGCAAGCATGACTCGCGAAGCATTCTTGGGATATCTCAAAGGGAATATCCAAAAATACGTCTGGCGATATGAAAAGAAAATTAACCCCGTGGAAGATTTGAAAAAAGCCCGTTGGTACATGAATCGACTAGTTGATGAGCTGGAGAATGAAAGTGACACCAATTGAAAAACTAAAGGAAATTGACAAGAAGTTAGACGAAGCTCATGCATTAGTAATCTCATTGCAAAACATGCGCAGAGAGCACATCAACCGCCACGATTTAAACAAGGAGAAATCATGACCCAGCAAGGAGAAAGAGCAATCGATGTTATTAACTCCGTAAGTGGATTCGAATATTTCACAGCAAAGAAAGCGACAAGTCTAACAGGTATGTCGCGTTCATATGTGAGCTTCATCCTGGGGCTAATGCATAAGTTTGGTGCAATAACAGTGGTCGGTAAAATCGGCGGCACTGTCAAATATCAAGTATCACGCAACGCAATTCAGATCATCGAAAATAACTTCACTGAGATATTTAAGCAAAGCCACAGCGTCAGAGGCAATGAGCCACTAGGCACAGGAATGGTGATTGTTGATAGAGCTAATGTGAATGGGATGGGTAATCCATTACTAAGAAAGTTAGATACATTGCTGAGTGGGGTGAGGGTGTGAGTCAGATTAAGGAAGATAAAATGAAAAAGCAAAAATTCACTATCGGTGCAAAGTTATTTATCGCAACTCTGATCATTGGTCTAGTTGCTACATCATCAGCAATCTACTGGGTGGCGATATATGGCTAACTTACGCAAAGAAGCAAAAGGCAGAGAGTGCCAAGTCAGAATACCAGGAGTATGTAACGGCAATCCTGAAACTGTGGTAGGCGCTCATTATCGAATGGCAGGATTATGCGGCACAGGATGCAAGCCTAGCGATTTATTTATAGCTTGGGCATGTAGTGCTTGTCATGACGAAATTGACCGCAGGACGCGAATCACAGGAGCTGAATACGCAATTCAATGTCACCTAGATGGAGTCATTCGAACTCAGGCTATATTGCAAAGTGAGGGGAAGATTAAGGCATGAAGGAATATCACCTAAAGCTACCATATCCCCCAAGTAATAATACTTACTGGAGGCATTGTAGAGGAAGGCACTACATATCACCTAAAGGCACAAACTACCGAAAGCAAGTAACAGGTTACATAGAGCAGCAAAACCTAGATATCAAAATCACTTCCCGCATCAAAATAGTCATCACTGCAAATCCCCCAGATAAACGCAAAAGAGACCTCGATAACTTGCCTAAAGCGGTTTTCGATTCGCTTACTCACGCCAATTTTTGGGATGACGACGAGCAGATAGACGATTTTCGCATTAAGCGCGGAGAGGTGGTTAAGGGCGGATCATTGGATATCAAGATATGGGAGATAGACGATGCAGACTGAGATTACGACAATCCCTGAGCTACTGATTAAGCACTACGGGAATATGACTGAGGTTGGGAGGTTAATAGGTGCGAATAGAGGAACTATTAGAAAGTATGTTCGTGATGCTAGCGCTGAAAGCCACATTGTTATCAACGGTAGATTAATGGTCAGGCATAGAGGCGGCGACAGATGGAACGCTAAAGAACCTCAGGAGGCTAAATGAGCTACATCGGAGAGAAAGAGTTAACAAAGGATCAGTTCGATTGGCTTAACGGATGGCTTGAATTGTGGGGCGCTTGGGTTCACTCAGGGCGATTGAATGTACGCATGATAAACATGATTTATAAATTCATGCGAACAGTCGAGCCAAACAGTGCGCCATCCAGACCAATGTGCAGTGACGATGAAGGAATGTTGATTTCTCAGGTCGTAGATTCAATCATCGCCACTGACGAGCAGGCTTATAAAATATTGCTCAGCTATTACGCTCATGGGGCATCCAAGCTTTCGATAGCATCTTACTACCATAAGGTTGCAAATCCCCGCAAAATGAACACAAGGTCAGGAGGAAAAGTAAAGGTTCCATCATTGCGAACATGCCGAAGAGAAGTTGACGAAAAACTGAAAGCTTGCCAGTGGTTATTGTACGAACCTCTTCGAAATGCAATGAATAATCGCAAACGTGTAGCTAAAGTTAGAAAAATAACTGAACTTTGCTATTGACAGTAATGACCAAATGGACAATACTTATCAGGTAAGCTGCCTTAACTGTTCTTAGGTTGGCTTAACCAGATTCTAGAGCCTCTACTTCGGTAGGGGCTTTTCTGTAATGGTAAGGCGCGTCTTGGTGAGTAACATCACCCTTGCTTAGCATGGAGGACGCATCTTAACCATTGTGGAGAATGCTAAAGCCAGTTAGCACCAGTAATAGCCTGATGCTCGGGAATAGGAAACTTGGGAATGCGGTAGAGCGCATCGAATACCGAGATTGCAGGGATTGGCTCCTGCCCCCACAGCTAATTCAACCTGTAAGCAACCCTTACAGGTTCACATTCAATAAGTCGCCTAGTGCGGCTTTTTTTGCTTTTAGCGCTCTCATCATGGTGATGTGCGACAACCATTTCGTCGCTTGCGCTGGTTCAATTCCAGCAGCGCTACATTAATACGCCGCCACAGAATTCTAATCAACCAAACGAAAATTGACGCATAGAGATTGTGCGCGGCTATCTATTAACTAAATTCCTCCAACGTAGGGGGTGAGTATGAAACATATGAAAGAAACCCCTGAATTTTGGGATCAGGTATTTAGTTATCTGTCTCAGTACAAAGAGCAAGGTGTTTTTGCTGGACTGGCAGGCTCTGTCGCTATTTTGCGAGGGATGTACAACGGCGGCGGTTGGTGGAAAACGTTACTTGATGGTTTCTTGTGCGCATTCCTCGGCTGGTTTGCAAAGGACTTGCTAGCGTTCTTCGGAATGAACCCTGATCTTTCCTATATCACTAGCGTCATGATTGGTTACTGGGGCGTCGAGAAAGTCAGCAATATTATTAAAGGTAAAGCTGGAGTGAATAATGACTAAGTTAAGTGAGCATTTCGATAGTAAAGAATTTGCATGTAAGGATGGGTGTGGGGCAAATCAAGTCGAACCCAAGTTGGTTGAAATTCTTGAAGGCGTTCGCGCTCATTTTGGTAAGCCAGTAGTGATTGTCAGTGGTCGTCGCTGTGCTAAACACAACAGTAAAGTAGGTGGTGCTCCTAAATCTCAGCACTTGCTAGGTACGGCGGCAGATATCAAGGTTAAAGATGTAGCGCCGAAAATGGTCGCTGATTATCTGGAGTCTCAGTTTCCCGATAGCTACGGCATTGGTCGCTATAAGACATTCACACATATCGATGTGAGAGGATATAAAGCACGATGGGGCAGCAACTAGTCAAAATCGGCAAATGGTTTATATCAAACATACAACCAATTCTATTTATTCTTTTGCTTGCTGCATGTGTCATTTACAACCTTAGAATAAATAGACTAGAGAGTGAAAATGAATCACTCACTAGTCAGATATCAGTAAGCCAGCTACTAAACAAAGTAACCCAATCAGCTATCACTCTGCACTATCAAGTGTCACTCGACAACATCAAATCCAAGCAATTAGAGGACTCAGAACATGTCAAAGTTAAGACTGTTATCAAAACAGTACTCAAAGACAATGAGTGCGCTAATACTGCTGTGCCCGATGATGTTGTTAGTGAGCTGCACAAGTACAAAAGAGAAACTGGTTCCCGTTCAGCCGGTGCCACTTCCCCCGCACTTAATCGCTGATTGTTCGGTTCCTGTTATCCCTGCTGAACTAACTTACGGTGATGTAGTGATGCTACTGGCAGATAGTCTGAATGAGTTGAATAAGTGCAACTTGGACAAGAAAGCAATTAGAGAGATTGAAGCGGAGAGGTTAGGCGCTAAGAATGGCAACGGCTAGAGCGATGGCGTGTTCTGGATTTGATTCTTGCAAGAATAAGTAAACACCAGTAGCAGCAACAAGTTTAATCAGTAATGCAGTAATTCGTACCATGTAAATCTCCTAAGTTAAGGTGTCGGTAGGGTGAGCTTCTCTATATGGGCTCCTATATGAGCACCTGTTTTTAACTTGTTGATTTAACGTGATGCGTAGATTTTTTGAGTGTAGCGGGAAATTGAACAACAACGAGCCTCGCAATAGCGGGGCTTTTTAATATCTAAAGGAACATAAAATGCAGCCACACCAACAACGAGTAGTAGATGAGAAAGCTGAGTTAGACGACAAAATCACAAAGCTGGCAACTTTCATTAATGGCGATATCTGCAAGACGCTGGAGCATCGCGACCAAGAGTTATTGAGTAAGCAATTAGGTCATATGCGCAGTTACTCTGAAACTTTATCTCAGCGCATTGAGCGATTCTAAAGAATAACCCCGACAAGGTAACAGGAGGTGATCCTTCTTGCTGACGGGTAAGCCGTAAGTGATCAAAGTAACGTAGTGATACGTGATGATGGTTGCGAATAACTTACATAGATAAGGTAACTAAATGACTACGATTACAGCACAGAATCAAATGCGGTTGGATTTACTCCGATTGGTTGGGAATGACACGGCGGCAGCTCAAGCGGCTATCGAGTTCGTTAAAGACGATGCACTCAAGTTTGAATTGTTTAGGGATGCGTACAAAACATGCCAGACAGAAGCTCAGTTTGTAGCTCGAGCACAGAAGGCAGCTCGTGATGCTCAACAGGCACTGGATTTATTCACGCAATAGTTAATTACACAGCTCATTTACGAGTGGGCTGGATAATTGATTAAAGGAGGTCACTGTGACAAAGAAAAACAAAGGTGGTCGCCCGTCTGATTACATGCCAGAGACTGCTCATGATATCTGCGCAAAGCTTGCAGAGGGAGAGAGTTTGCGTTCTGTATGCAATCGCCAAGGTATGCCAAGCAAGGCAACGGTATTTCGCTGGCTATCTGAAAATGCTGAGTTTCGAGACCAATACGCGAAGGCGACAGAGCAAAGAGCGGACGCGTTATTCGAAGAGATGCTAGAAATAGCTGATGATGTGCTTCCTGATTCGGCTGAGGTGGCTAAGGCTAAGCTTAGAATTGATACCAGAAAATGGTCGCTGGCTAGAATGTCTCCCAAAAAGTATGGCGACAAAGTTACGCAAGAAATTACTGGCGCTGATGGCGGAGCGATTCAAATAGAAACATCACCTATGAGTTCATTATTCGGTAAATAGCATGACACAGATAAACCCTATCTTTATGCCATTCATTGAGGCGCACCGTTACAAAGTCGCTAAAGGTGGCAGGGGTAGCGGTAAATCGTGGGCAATAGCAAGGCTTCTCGTTGAAGCAGCGAGGCGACAGCCAGTCCGTATACTTTGCGCTCGTGAATTGCAGAACAGTATTAGTGACTCAGTTATCAGGCTTCTTGAAGATACGATAGAGAGAGAGGGCTATAACAATGAGTTCGAAATTCAGCGCACCATGATTAAGCATCTTGGCACTGGCGCTGAGTTTATGTTTTACGGCATCAAGAATAATCCGACAAAGATTAAATCACTTGAAGGTGTTGATGTTTGTTGGGTGGAAGAAGCGGAGGCGGTAACAAAAGAGAGTTGGGATATTCTGATCCCGACAATTCGAAAGCCTAACTCTGAAATATGGGTAAGCTTTAACCCGAAAAACATTCTTGATGACACCTATCAGCGTTTCGTTGTTAATCCTCCTGATGATATTTGCTTGCTTACTGCGAACTATACCGACAATCCTCACTTCCCTGATGTATTACGATTAGAGATGGAGGAATGCAAGCGCAAGAATCCAACACTGTATCGTCATATCTGGCTGGGTGAGCCGGTAAGCGCTAGTGACATGGCTATTATCAAACGTGAATGGCTAGAAGCTGCTACTGATGCACACAAGAAGTTAGGATGGAAATCCAAAGGCGCGGTCGTTTCAACTCACGACCCGTCTGATACTGGCGGAGATGCCAAGGGGTATGTTTCACGCAGGGGATCAGTAGTTAACAAAGTTGCAGAAGGTCTGCTAATGGATGTTAACGAGGGTGCTGATTGGGCTACTGAGCAAGCTATTCAAGATGGTGCTGACCATTTCCTATGGGATGGTGACGGATTAGGTGCGGCATTGCGTCGGCAAGTTACAGATGCATTCACCGGTAAGCAAACAACTGTAACCATGTTCAAAGGTAGCGAGTCTCCTTTCGATGAGGATGCGTTATATCAATCTGGTGCATGGGCTGATGAAGTGGTTAGTGGTGACAATAGCCGAACGATTGGTGATGTATTCAGAAACAAACGCGCACAATTCTACTATGCATTGGCTGACAGGCTCTATTTAACATATCGAGCGGTAGTACATGGTGAGTATGCAAACCCTGACGACATGATTAGCTTCGATAAAGAAGCGATCGGCGAACAGATGTTAGAAAAACTATTCGCAGAGCTTACGCAAATTCAACGTAAGTTTAATGGTAACGGCAAGTTAGAACTGATGACCAAAGTTGATATGAAAGTCAAACTTGGCATTCCATCACCTAACTTGGCTGACTCCCTCATGATGTCTATGTATTGTCCTGTGATTATTCATGACGATACAGAGATTTACGTTCCATCATCTTCTAGTTGGTAACTATGGCTGAAACACTACAACAAAGACATGAGCGAATAATGCTCAGGTTTGACCGTGCGCACTCACCGCAAGAAGATGTGAGAGCGAAATGCGTCGAAGCAACACGGTTTGCACGAGTTCCAGGTGGTCAATGGGAAGGTGCAACCTCTGCGGGTACTAAACTCAATGACCACTTTGAGAAATACCCAAAGTTTGAAATAAACAAGATAGCTACTGAGCTAAACAGGATCATCAGTGAGTATCGCAACAATCGAATCACAGTTAAGTTTAGACCGGGTGACAAAGAAGCAAGCGAAGATTTAGCTGATAAATTAAATGGCTTGTTTCGTGCCGACTATGAGGAAACTGACGGCGGCGAGGCTTGCGATAATGCGTTTGATGATGCGGCTACAGGTGGGTTTGGTTGCTTTAGGTTAACAACAAATTTGGTCAATGAATTAGACCCGATGGATGACAGGCAGAGAATTTCTATCGAGCCTATTTATGATCCATCTCGTTCTGTTTGGTTTGACCCTGACGCCAAGAAGTATGACAAGTCTGATGCTGAGTGGGCTTTTTGCATGTACTCACTATCTGTTGATAAGTACAAAGCAGAATATAAAAAAGACCCAGCAACGTTAGATGTAGGTATTGATAGATCATGGGATTATGACTGGTTCGATGTTGATGTTGTCTATATAGCTAAGTATTACGAAGTAAGAAAAGAGTCAGTCGATGTTGTCAGCTTCCAGAATCCATTTACAGAAGAAGTTGTTACCTACGATAGCGATCAGCTTGAGCAAGTTGGTGATGAATTAGCTGAAATTGGGTTTATTGAAGTGGCTCGCAGAAACGTTAAACGCCGTCGAGTTTACGTATCAGTAGTCGATGGTGACGGATTCCTTGAGAAATCTCAGAGAATACCGGGTGAGCATATCCCGCTTATTCCTGTATACGGTAAGCGCTGGTTTATTGATGACATTGAGCGGGTTGAAGGGCACATTGCAAAAGCAATGGACGCACAACGCCTTTATAACTTGCAGGTATCAATGCTGGCTGACTCGGCAGCACAAGACCCAGGCTCAGTACCTATTGTTGGCAAGCAACAAATTAAAGGGCTTGAAAAACACTGGGCTGACAGGAACTCAAAAAGACCTGCATTTCTTCCTCTGAATGAAATAACTGATAAGCAAGGCAACGTTATCGCGCCAGCATCGGCAATTGCATACACGCAACCACAGCCACTTAATCAAGCGATGGCAGCGCTATTGCAGCAGACTAGCACTGATATTCAAGAAGTAACAGGCGCTAGTCAAGCAATGCAGCAAATGCCTAGCAATATTGCCAAAGAGACTGTTAATAGCCTCATGCATCGGTCAGACATGGCTTCGTTTATCTATCTGGATAACATGGCTAAGAGTTTGAAACGTGCTGGTGAAGTATGGTTGTCGATGGCTCGAGAGGTATATGGATCTGATAGGCAGGTTCGCGTAGTCAATGAAGATGGAACTGACGATATAGCATTAATGTCAGTGACGGTAAGAGATAATCAGACAGACGAAATTGTAGCTATGAATGATTTATCTACTGGTCGTTACGATGTAACTGTTGATGTTGGTCCATCTTATACAGCAAGGCGCGACGCCACTGTTTCGGTACTAACTAATCTTCTAGCTGGCATGTTGCCTCAAGATCCGATGCGCGCAGTTGTTCAGGGAATCATCCTAGACAATATGGACGGAGAAGGTCTTGATGAGTTTAAAGAGTACAACCGCAGACAATTACTGACTCAGGGTGTTGTTAAACCTCGCAATACGGAAGAGGAGCAAATTGTTGCTCAAGCTCAGCAGCAATCGCAGCAACCAGATGCTGAGTTAGTAGCTGCTCAAGGCGTGTTAATGCAAGGTCAGGCTGAAGTACAGAAGGCGAAGAACGAAGAGTTATCTATTCAAGTTAAAGCGTTCCAAGCTCAAACAGAAGCCAGAGTTGCCGAGGCTAAAGTGGTTCAGCTTCTTGCATCAGCAGATAGCACTAAGCGCTCTGAAATCAGGGAGGCGCTTAAAATGTTACATAACTTCCAGAAGGAACAAGGCGACTCATCACGAGCAGATGCCGAGTTAATTCTAAAAGCAACAGATACGCAACATAAGCAAAACCTAGATGTTGCGAAAACTATTCAATCACAAAATAACCAACAGTCTCCTGCGGACTTCTCGCAGAGTTAAGGAGTAATAAATGGAAAACGAACTGATCATTGATGGTCAGGCTGTACCTATGTCTGAAAATCAGGAATCACAACAGCAGGAAACTACAGAGCAATCAACGCAAGTTAGTGAGAGCAATGCCACTAATAATGCCGAGGCTGCTACTGATGATTCTGCTGAAGTAAAACCAGATCAGAGCGTCGAGCAGGAGCAAGATTACTCCTTGCAAATCGGCGATGAAGAAATCTCGTTAACTGATGACGATGATTCAATTGAAGGTCAGCCAGCGCCTCAATGGGTTAAAGACCTTCGCAAAGGCTTTAAAGATACTCAGAAAGAAAATCGTGAGCTAAAGCGTCAGCTTGAGGAAGTTACAGCCAAGCAAGCACAAGAGCCAGTGGTTAATCATGATGATGTATTGCCGCAGAAGCCTACACTCGAATCATGCGATTGGAGTGAAGAAGAATACGAAAAAGCATTAACTGATTGGCATGAGAAAAAAAGCCGTGTCGAACAGAGCAAGAAAGCTAAAGAGCAAGAGCAGCGTGATTACCAGAACAAAATTCTCAAGCGTCTGGAAGATCACAAACAACGTGCAGCTAAATTACCTGTGAAAGATTACGCAGAGATGGAAGAGGTTGTACGCAATGAAGTTCCAGTATTGCAGCAAGAGATTTTATTGCGCGCTGCCGATGAAGGAACCGAATTGATTGCTTATGCCCTAGGCAAGAACGAAAAATTGCGCCAGCGGCTTACAGCTGAGAAAGACCCTATTCGTGCCGCATTCCTATTAGGTCAAATTAGCCAGAAGGTTAAGTTAGCGCCTAAACCAAAGAAAGCACCTAAGCCAGAGCCGGAGGTAAGAGGTGGAGCGGGAAGTGTTACGACTGATGAATTAAACAAACTGTGTCCCGGCGCAATTATTGAATAAACAAGGTGTAAAACATGGCTAATAACTTAGATTCAAACGTAAGTCAGATTGTACTTAAAAAGTTTTTACCGGGCTTTATGTCCGACTTGGTTTTATGTAAGACAGTAGACCGTCAATTACTTGCTGGTGAAATTAATTCAAGCACTGGTGAAAGTGTAAGCTTTAAGCGTCCGCATCAATTCAGTTCAGAGCGCACAGCTGATGGTGATATCACTGGCAAAACAAAGAATGGTCTTATTTCAGGTAAGGCGACTGGTCGCGTTGGTAATTACATCACTGTCGCTGTGGAATGGGCTCAAGTTGAAGAGGCGTTAAAGCTAAATCAGTTAGACCAAATCTTAGCGCCTATTCATGCGCGAATGGTTACTGACCTTGAGACTGAATTAGCACACTTTATGATGAACAATGGCGCACTATCACTTGGCACGCCAAACTCACCAATTGCCAAATGGTCAGATGTTGCTCAAACCGCTACATTCTTGAAAGATATTGGCATTAAAGCGGGAGAAAACTATGCAGTAATGGATCCTTGGTCAGCTCAGCGTCTTGCTGATGCGCAAACTGGCTTACATGCGTCAGACCAATTAGTACGCACTGCGTGGGAAAATGCACAGATTCCGGGTAACTTTGGCGGCATTAAAGCGTTAATGTCAAATGGGTTGGCATCTCGTGAACAGGGTGATTTTGGTGGAACGTTGACTGTTAAAACAGCTCCTACCGTAGATTACACAGCAATTAAAGATTCCTATCAGTTCACTGTAACTCTGACCGGAGCTACAGCAAGCAAGACCGGATTCTTTAAAGCAGGTGATCAGGTTAAGTTCACTGCAACACATTGGCTTAACCAACAAAGCAAGCAAACTCTGTACAACGGCTCTACGGCTATCAGTTTCACCGCTACAGTTCTTGAAGATGCAAACTCTGACGGAACAGGTGATGTGACTGTTAAGTTATCCGGTGTTCCGGTGTATGACGCAGTAAACAAACAATACAACGCAGTTGACCGCAAAGTAGCAGCAGGTGATGAAGTTGTAGTGATCGGTACTGCTAAGCAACAAATGAAGCCTAACCTGTTCTTCAATAAAATGTTCTGTGGCTTGGGTACTATTCCGCTGCCAAAATTACACAGCATTGATTCAGCAGTGGCTACATATGAAGGCTTCTCTATTCGCGTACATAAATACGCTGATGGTGATGCTAACAAACAAATGATGCGTTTTGACTTGCTGCCTGCTTATGTGTGCTTCAACCCACACTTTGGCGGTCAATTCTTCGGAAACGTCTAATACCCTCGTTGTTTATTTGGGAGCTTCGGCTCCCTTTTTTATTTGAGGTAAATATGGAACGTAAGAGCGTTTTTGCATGGGCTAACAATGAAGCTGGCTATGTACAGGCAGTCATTGTGGCTAGTGATTTCCCTGCATTTAAAGAGCTTGGATTTGTCGCTTCGGTTGATGAGATTGTTAAGCCAGAACCAAAGAAAGCCAAGGCAACTAAGAAGGCGGAAACAAATGGCAATGACACTGACTAAAGGTGAAATTGTTCTGTTTGCATTGCGTAAGGCTGGCGTTGCTTCTGATGCGACGCTAACTGATGTAGAGCCGCAATCGGTAGAGGATGGCATTCATGACCTAGAAGATCTGATGTCAGAAATGCAAATTACATTTGGCGACTTAGGTTACAAGTTTTCTCTAGAAGATGAGCAACCAACACCAGATGATGATTCTGGCTTACCTCGCAAATACAAACAGGCTATCGGCTACCAATTGCTACTCCGAATACTAACAGATTACGGGCTAGAGCCTACACCAAGACAAGAGGCTTCGGCGGCATCTTCTTATGATGCTTTGCTACTAGATACTGTTAGCGTTCCGTCTATTGATAGGCGTGGAGATATGCCAGTTGGTCAAGGTAATAAATACACAGCTTTAGGCGTAGATAATTACTATGTCGAAAGGGGGTTCAATGCCACAGGTAAAGATTCCACTGGCTAGAGGTTTACGCAAAGACCCGCACACGGCTGATTATATAGATGGTTTGCCAGTCAATATGTTGGCCACACCGAAAGAAGTATTGAATGCAGCTGGTTATCTTCGGTCATTCCCTGCGCTGGTAAAACTTCGTGATGTTGATGGAGTATCACGAGGCGTACAATTCAACACGAAAAATAGCACTGTGTACCGTGTGTGCGGCGGCAAGTTGTATCAGGGCGCTAATGCTATCGGTGATATTCAAGGTAAAGACAGAGTATCACTGGCGCATTCTGGAGTGAGTCAGGCAGTTGCTTTTGGCGGCAAGTTAAAACTCTATCGCTACGATGGTGAAGTTAAAGAGTTAACCAACTGGCCTGAAGAAGAGGTAGTGAAAGAGGGCTACACTCGTGATGTTAAAAAGTGGACTCACAAAGCTGGCAATGATGATTTCGTGTCACTGACTAAAGATGATATCGACGGCTCGTTAACGCTGAAGATAACGCCGAAGGCATCCGATGGAACAACTGGCGAAACCATTGAGATACCCGAGTATCAATTCGGAGTGAAAATATCTCAGGACAAGCCAGAGCCAATCAAGCCATATCTTACCGATATTATCGTTGAAGGATTAAAGCGCACCGGAAACAAACTGACCATCACATACAAGATGAATGGGTCAACAACTGATGCTACTGAGTTCGTGATGACTCAAGAAGTGTTGGAAGTAGTCAACAAATACCCTCAGTATGATTTTGGAGAAGTAGTTGATGTCACTCGCAACCGTGGTCGTTATATCTGGCTGCAGAAAGGCGGAGCTAGATTCGGAATAACTGACATCGAAGATGAGTCTAAGCCGGATAGATACAATCCTTTTTATACAGCAGAATCCCAACCGGACGGGATAATTTCTGTTAGCTCTTGGCGTGACATGGTTATCTGTTTTGGCGCTTCAACTATCGAATACTTTTCACTTACCGGTTCTACATCAGCAACTCAGCAAATCTATGCAATGCAACCAGCATATATGGTGCAAATTGGCATAGCTGGTCGTGATGCAAAGTGCAAGTTTGGTGATTCATACGCATTTATCAGCAACCCAGCCAATGGCGCTCCGTCTGTCTATTTACTTGGCTCTGGCACTACTAGCGCAATATCGACAGCAAGCATTGATAAAATCATCCGAAGCTATACCGCTGATGAGCTATCAGGTGCTGTTATGGAGTCAGTTAAATTTGATGGTCATGAGTTAGCAATTATCCATTTACCACGCCACACACTTTGCTTTGATGGCACTGGCAGTCAGCAATATCCGCAGTGGTGCATCCTGAAAACTGGCTTATATGATGAGCCGTACCGCGCTATCGACTTCATGTATGAAGATAATCAGATAACAGTTGGTGACAAAAAGTCTGGTCTAGTCGGTAAGTTAGCATTCGATAAGTCCTCGCAGTATAACCAGCAAGTCGAGCACATTCTCTACACGCCAATGGTGAAAGCTGATAATGCTCGAGTGTTTGATTTAGAACTCGAAGCATCAACGGGCGTTGCTCAAATAGCTGATCGCCTATTTCTATCTGCAACTACAGACGGTATTAACTTTGGGGCAGAGAAAATGCTAGAGCAGAATTCACCATTCAACTACGACAAAAGAATTATATGGAGAAGAATTGGCAGGATAAGGAAAAATATCGGATTCAAAGTTAGGGTGATAACTAAATCACCCGTCACTCTATCTGATTTGAGTATTAGGATTGAGTAAATCAACAAGGTTTGCCATATTTCAAGATAAAATAGTCCGCTATTTCTCTGGCTGTAGCTGCATGAGGTATTTCATCATATCCGCCAAGATATATAAGTGAATTATTGAACCTTATAAATGCTTTATATGGCTTTCCTTTTCTATTGTTATGAACGACACCTTTAATTCCAGTTCTATTATTGGAATACATGGTGGTATTTAATTTATTTAACGTTTGGTTGACATCCCTAAGATTGCAAATTCTATTGTCATCCTTTATCTGGTTTATGTGATCTATTTGACCAGTTGGCCATTCTCCATAACAGTAAAACCAAGCCAACCTATGTGCAGAGTATGCTTTACCTTTTACCATAACTCTCAAGTAGCCTTTGTAGTCATAAAAGCCAGCAATGTCGCCTACTTTGGTTTTATTGTTAGCTGATACTAGCCGGGTAAATAATCCAGTTGATTTATCATATTTTAGATGTTTTTTTAATTCTTTAATACTCAACATAGCGCCTCCTTTTTTCTGTTATTGTACCACAATTAATAAAATGTAACGGTGCTTTATGGCTAATGAAAATCTAGCAAATCCAATTGAGATTCAAGCGTCTTATATCATCCCTGAAATACTACCTAGCAACTTTGGTGAAGTGTACACACGCATAGTTCTCAATGGCGCATCGGATATGGGTAAGGTTGCCGATAGGGCAAACGATGCTGGCAATGAAGCGTATCAAGCTCAGTTACGAAACGATGAGCAGGATATCATTCTTGAAGACCATGAACGGAGAATTAAATCAGCAGAAGAGGAGCTGGAACGGCATGAGGCTCAGCTTCAAAACCACGAAACTCGAATAACGGCAGCAGAAGAAAAGATAGTTGAGCATGAGATACGGATTAATGAAGCTGAATCACGCCTAGACAATCACGAGGAGCGATTAACCACGGCTGAGAGTGACATTAACTACCTCACTGAAAAAGTCACTGAAATAGATGCTGATTACGTCTCACTGGGTCGCACAATTACGCAAACTTTAGCATCTCCTATTTCGGTAAAGGATTCATATTCTGTTAACGGCATCAAGGTAGTTGGCGCTCGTGTAACTGGCTTCACCGCTTCAACCGGAACAGCTTCAAAGGCTGGAATCAATGCCAGTCAAACTTACAGCGTAGGTGCTACTTACTCACAAGCTGAAGTTAAGGCAATCTCTGATGCTCTGACAGAAACTCGTAAATCACTCAAAGCGCTGGAAGATATGGCGCGTTCGCATGGGCTAATTAATTGAGGTAATCATGATCACATTCAAGCCAACGCGAAATATCGATTTGATTGAAACAGTTGGCAATCACAAAGACATTATCGCGGGTAGTAATAATGGTGATGGGTTCGATTACAACGCTAACCAGAAATACTTTGAGGTTCATGTTCATGGTCAATTTGGTGGCATTGTGTATTACGAAGAAGTACAGCCAATGACGTTTGACTGTCACGCGATGTATCTACCAGAGGCAAGGGGATTCAGTAAAGATATTGGCTTAGAGTTCTGGAAATACATCCTCTCAACAACGTATGTTCAATGTATCACCTCGTTCGCTGCTCGCAAGTTTCGTCACGGTCAAATCTACTGCACGATGATTGGACTTAAACGAGTAGGCACTATCAAAAAGTATTTCAAAGGCGTTGATGACGTCACTTTCTATTCAGCAACTCGCGAAGAATTAGCCGAGTTCATCAGCAAATAACGGAGTTAACAATGGCTATCGGAAATATTTTTGCACTAGGGAGAAAACTGCATGGTGAAGAGCCTCTATTCTATGAGAAAGGCGGTAAAGGTGGCGGAGGTGGTAGCAATGGTGCGGCAGAGCAGGCGGCGGCGACTAAATATGCTGCTGATTTGCAAAACCAACAATTTGAACGAGTAATGAATGGTCTTGCTCCCCTGACTCCGCTTGCTGGTCAGTACATTAGCCAGTTACAAAACCTTGCATCTCCTGAGGGGCAAGCTCAAGCACTGAACGGGTATTACAACTCACAGCAATTTAATGATTACTCAAATCAAGCTCGATATCAAAACTTAGCGGCCGCTGAGGCCATGGGCGGGCTTGGGTCTACAGCTACCAGCAATAGCTTAGCATCAATTGCTCCTGCACTTGGTGAAAGCTGGTTGAATGGTCAGATGAACAATTACAACAACCTTGCAAATATCGGGCTAGGCGCAATCCAGGGTCAAGCAAACGCTGGTCAAACATATGCAAATAATGCAGGGCAATTAGCTCAGCAAAACGCAGCTTTTGCGGCAGCAAATGCAAATAGACCATCAGGGTTTCAGAATGCTATTAGCGGAGGAGCTTCTGGTGCAATGCTTGGCGGTGGTATCGCTGGGATGCTAGGAGCATCTACACCATGGGGCGCTGGTATTGGTGCAGGCTTGGGCGTATTAGGGAGCTTATTCTAATGGCTACATGGAATCCAAATATTAACTCAGGCGGGTTCCTTGGTGGAATCGGTCAAGTAAACAGTAATGCCCCAAGTGCAAGCGATATCAACCCAACTCTTGGGCTTATTCGTGAAAATAACGACCTGCAACGTTCTGGAGCTAATAACTGGGGGTTGCAGGGGTTGGCTGGTTTATCTGGTGTTGCGCAGGTCATGAATGAGCAACAACAACAAGAGCGCTTGAAAGAGTTTCAAGGCAAGTGGGGTCAGGCGTACGCAAACGGAGATAGAACAGCAATGCGCCAATTGATGGCTGAATATCCAGATCAGGCTGAGCGCATCACTAATGGCATGCAGGGTATTTCTAATGATGTAAAAGAGTCAATTGGAAATATCGCCTCTGGTTATCGCTTGGCTGTAGGCACTGGTAAAGCTACTGATTACATTCGCCAAAATGCCGATGAGTTTCGACGTTTAGGTATCGACCCGCAAGGTGCTGCGGCGATGGCTGAACAAGACCCTAAAGCAGCAATGGAACTTGCAGATCACATTGGAATGTCGGCACTTGGAATGGATAAATATTATGATGTTCGTGACAAGATGGAAGGTCGAGTAATTGACCGTGACAAATTAACAGAGACCGTGAGAAGCAACAAAGCTAGCGAAGGATTGCAGGCAAGAGGTCAAGATATTAGCGCGGCAACTGCAAGGCGAGGACAAGACATATCAGCATCTACCGCTAGACGTGGTCAAGACATGGCAATGCAAAGGTCATCAGCAAAGGGTGGAGACAACGAAACTAGAAGTGTTCAGTTGTCAGATGGAAGAACAGTACAAATAAGCGGCAAACTACATGGGGCAGGGGCTAACGCGTTCTATGAAGGTGTTGATAATAGCGGAAATACTGTTCGAGTTCCAGCCAATGCAATTGCGGCTCCAGCAAGCTCGTCAGCGAATGCAACGAACTACGCAATGAAAAAAGACATGAATTCTATATTGGATGCTAAAGCGGATGACTTGGATTTCATGACTGGATTCACTGGTGGAGCAGGAGACCCAGCACTAGGAGCAGATCGCCGTAGTCGCTGGAATGGCGGAGAGCAAAGACAGTTGTTTATGGCGGCGCAACGCATTCAAGGGAGAATGCAAAATCAGGGTATTGCAGCAGCAAGAGATATGGGAGCAAGCGGAATCAACACTGTAGCTGAGGCTAAAATGTATTTCCAAGGTATGCCGCAAGTTGATTATTCAAGCCCCGAAGCTATTCAACAATCTATGAGAGAAATTCAACAATACACGGATAATTACAATAGCCAGTATGACGTTAATGTTGGCAGCTCTCCTAGATCATCAACGCCTAGCACTCAAAGGAATAATGCGCAGCAAAGCGGGAACTACTCAAGCTTATGGGGTGATTAATGGCTAAGCCGTGGAAAGAGGTGATTGCATCACCTAATTATCAATCTTTATCAAGTGATCAGAAGGTGGCAGCGCAAGAGCAATATTTCAACGAGGTGGTTGCTCCAAAGGTTGGCGAAAATGTAGATAAGGCAAAGCAACAGTTCTACACTGCATACCCAGTTAGTAAATCACATCTATCCGATGCTCAAATGGCTAACTTAGATATCCCAACCGATGAAATCTTAGCTTACCACGATTTGCAAAAACCACAGCAGACAGAAATTGGCAATCCAGTTACAGAAGCTGCAAAAGGTTTGCTGCAAACAGGTGTTAACGTTGCAAACATCGCTCCTGAAATATCTGATGCAATTAATTCTTTTGGTGCATGGGCTGGTCAGGCAGTCGGTGGTGATGGGACATACCAACCATCACCGAGATTGCAATTACCTAACGAGCTTCAGCCAAAAGATGCCTATGCAAAAATAGGTGCTGATATAGGCCCGTATCTAATACCAGCGGTTGGACAAGAGAGAACAGCTTTAGCACTGGCTCAATTAGCCAATTCTGGTAAAGCTGAAAGAGCGGCGGTTCGAGCGGCGGATATGGTCGCAGAAAATACCGTTGGTGCTTTAGCTCAAAATAGCAATAAAGATAATGCAGAAAACCTTGCCACTGATTTAGGTATTGGTGTTGCTGGCAGTGGATTAGTAAGAGCGGCAACTCCTTTAATTAAAGGTGCTTATGGCGCTGTAACTGGAAAACTAGGTAAAGAATCACAACAGGCTTTAGAGCAAGCTGCTAGAGAAATACCAAGTAACGGCACGCCAGAGGTTGGCGATTCGGCTCAGCAGTATGCTAATGCGGCTTTTAGTGGTAAAGAAGGAAGGATTGCTCAGGTAATCAATGATATTCAGCCGGATCAGAATGTCGTGGATGCTATGAGGCGATTAGATATTAATCCTGATGAAATGCTGGAAGCATATGTTTCTGGTAGCGATGCTTTCAAAGCTGTGCAAATTGGGCTTGCATCTCAAGATGAGTCTGTTTTAGCTGCTATAAAAAGAGAGAGTATGGAGGCAATTTCCAGTCGAGCAGCAAAAATCATTGATGATGCAGGAGCAATGCCTGATAGGCTAGCTATGGACAGCAAGTTTAAAGGCGACTTTAATCGCGCTAGAGAAGCACTAAAAGCCCAAGAAAATGAGTTATATAAGCCTATAAACCAGTCTATATCCAGCAGAACGGAAGTTATGCCAGAAAACACCAGAGCATATCTTGATAATCTTTCTGATGATCTTGGTGGTAGTCAGTATCTCTCACCTATAGAGAAAAAGGTTTATGAGATGATGTCACCTACAACGGATAAGGCTGGAGCTCCAACATACGCTAGATTGAACGCAGCAAGGCAAATAGTCGGCTCTGAGCTTAGTAAATCAAAAACCCCATTCGGTAGCTCTGAAGAGAGAAACTTAAGCGAGTTATATAGCATGTTATCAAGAGATCGTGACGATGTAGCAAAGTCGTTTGGATTCGGCGATCAAGTTAAAGCTGCTAACGCGCTAACTGCTCAGCGTAAAATGATGGAAGGCAGGGTGTATGATTTGCTAGGAAAAGACCTCTCTGGTGATATTTCTGCCACAGCAAAAACTGCACTGGATGGGCTTCAATCAGGAAATACCAAAGCCTTCAATAAACTTCTTTCTAGCGTTCCAGATAAGAGCACAAGATCTGAGATTATTGTTACTGGTCTTAGAGATATGTTCAGGAAAGGTTCTAGAACAGAAATTGAAAATAACGTTAATGGGTTTGTTAAGTTTTATTCTGACTTAAAACGCAACGGAACGGATCGCCTTTTAGCTAAAGAGCTTCCACCAAACACTGTAAAAGAGCTTAATGATTATTATACAGTTGCAAAAAATGTCGCATCTGCCAATAGATATTACATAAGCACTGGAAAGTTAAACGGATTTTTATCTAAATTCGAAAAGCAAGGTGGTCTACTTGATAAGGTGGCAAAATACGGGAAGATGTCAGCAATAGGAGCAGTCCTTGGACATGTTCCAGTAGTTGGTCCGGTTCTTAATACGGCGGTGGCAGCCCATATGGGGGCAAAGGCTGCAACTCGTGAAGCTGGTGCTACAGCTGTTCAGAAAATGATGGCAAGCCCAGTATGGAAAAGACTAGCTTCTTCAGCGAAGAGCAAGCCATCACCTGCAGCTCAAGAGCGAATTGTGACTAATGCAGAGAAGGAGATTCAAAATGCTTCTTGGTGGAGGGACTTCTATAATTCACTACCAAGGAGTGAAAAAGAAAAGATCGCCAGACTTGGAATAATTGGTTGGTTTTCTGAGGATGAAGAATCTAAAGAGTGAATAAATCAAAGTAATTAATTGAATCTAATCTAGAAATAAAACAAGCCGCTTAATTGCGGTTTTTTTACGTCCTAATTTTAACAACACACCAGATTAACACTGGTGCGACTACTCACGCTTGGAGAAAGCAATGTCAGAAATCATACCCAATGTCGTAATCAGTATGCCGAGTCAGCAATTTACTTTAGCGCGTAAATTCCAAGCGGCGAGCAATGGCAAAATTTATATTGGTCAAATCGACAAAGACCCAACCATTCCTGAAAACCAAGTGCAAGTGTATTTGGAAAACGAGGACGGTAGCACTATTCCTGTCGCTCAGCCACTCGTCATCAACCAAGCTGGCTTCCCTGTTTATAATGGACAGATTGCTAAGTTTGTGACAGTGGAAGGTCACAGTATGGCTGTATATGACAGCTACGGAGAACAGCAATTCTATTACCCTAATGTGCTGAAGTATGACCCTGATCAGTTTGAACATAGACTTGCATCAAATGATGGAGCTAATTTAATTGGCACAGAGTATGGAATTAACTTATCAGCATTAATTAAAGGTACATCAACTGGGGTGTCTCTTTCTAGAATGATGAATGAGAGTAATCCATTAGAAAAGTCATTATTACTTAGTAGAGAACTAGGCGTTGAGCTAATAATCGATTGTGATTGTGACTACGAATACCTATTATTAAAAACAAATGATAAAATTAGATGTGTTGGATATCCAACATTAACGAAAATAAATAATAACACACCTACAATCGAACCATCACAAGCCCCTGAGAGACCTTTTGGAGCTAAAGACAATTTTAATAAAAATGCATTTTTTATTGTCTATCATGAAGACAATAAGGCTGCTGAAAGAATTTCATTTACCGGAGGTGTATCATTCAGGGCTGGAAGTGATATTTCATTAGATTGTTATGCATATATCCCTAGAATCTCATTCAGTGAAATAACAAACATTAGGGCGGATTCAGGATATATTAGTGAATCACTGGATGGATTTGTATTTCATGATGAGTACGCTTGTACCATTGGTGATATTCATGTATTAAATTCAGGAATGGCTGGAAGAGGTTTTGTATGGGAGGATATTTTAAACGGGATTTCATACAGCACAGGAACATCTGGCAATTTATATGGTTTACATACTGTTAAATTTCGATACCCATTTAAATTCAACAGACATCAATACAGCGAAGTTAGAGTTAGTGGCGGTGAAATGGTAGGGGAAAAAGATGAAATAAATAAACCAACTCCGTTAGTTTTTGACATTGTAAACTCTAACATAGTGCTAATATCGCCAAGCTCAGAGCAGCTTTACGGTGGGTTTGTTCATGTTAAGAGAACTGACTCAACTATGCCATCAAGTTGTATTGTAATTGGAGGTCAGTTAAATACTGCTATATTTGGTAGTAAGGATGATATTCATTGTAAGATGTTTTATGTTGATGGCGGAACTTTAACTATTGATGGTGGATTCTATACATCAGCAGCTGCTGGATATTATCTTAAATTTGGCGGGGCAATGAATGATGGTTCAATAGACGTTAGAAATTTAGACGGGAATTACATTTTAAATAGCATCAAGAGTGATGAAAATAACTATACTGGATTTCACAAAATAGATCTTAGAGCCAACAAATACCTACTAAAAGTTTCAAAATTAAAAGTAAATATGAGCGAATCAGGTATTATTCCTTTGAGGGATGTGGAATATGATCCATTTGGAATGCATCTCAATGGAAGCAGTGCACTAATTAAGCGCACTGGATTCTATAAAATATACGGAAGTGTAAGAACGCAGAATGCGTCTGGATACTTAATCATAAAAATAGCTGGGACTGAAAGAGCTAGGACATATTTT
The DNA here is from genome assembly GCF_018257375.1 of Providencia sp. JGM181. Classification (NCBI taxonomy): domain Bacteria; kingdom Pseudomonadati; phylum Pseudomonadota; class Gammaproteobacteria; order Enterobacterales; family Morganellaceae; genus Providencia; species Providencia sp. JGM181. The sequence continues at coordinate 60,085 of NZ_JAERJY010000005.1, forward strand.
GATGTAACTGGAGTATCTTCATCTAGCATACAAAGCCATATCCAATTTGAAGGAAGGATTAACGCTGCGAGCGAGTGCTCCATTGAGGTTGTGCTTAACTCTGGAGTCGTAAGGGGTCAGGATTGGTATGACTGTAAAATGTCCATAGAGCTACATTAACTAGTCACTTAAAAATTAACTGTTAAAATAAAAGCCACTAATTACAACTAGTGGCTTTTTATAGTATTGATATAGGTCTACACCTAGAGTTATGAGGACTATCTTAAAGAGTCAATTAATTTTTTTTCTGAATACTTTGCATATGTAATAGCCCCGTATGCATTCAAGTGATAATGGTCAAAAAACATAAGTTCACCATTGTAAAATGGAATACTTTTAAATGCCTCACTGTCGTATAAGTCAATAAATTCAGCATTATCATGACCTGAAATTATTTTTGAGAATGCATTGTTAGCATCTATTGGGGTGTGTAGAGTCTTGATATTTGCAAAGTATCTTAAAAAATAAGAGTCCTTAAGCCCTTTAGGATCTGATTGTAACTTCGGTATGGCAGACACAAATATAACTTTTTGATTGTTTTTTTCTGTATTATTTAGGAAATTTTTTAAATTTTTCTTAAAGTTATCGTTGTTTGTATGGGCGTCTTCCCATATCCCATTCATAATTATGGTTTTGAATTTTGGGATTATCGACTCAGCAAACTCGATGCTTTTTTGACATGAGTTGCTATTGCTAGATTTTTTAACATCAAAACCATTAATAGGGATACAGTGCGGAGCTGCAATAACTGTAAACTCGATATCATTTCTTTTGCCAATATAATCATAGAAAGGGATAAGTTGCGCGGCATGACTATCACCAATAACAAGATACTTGTTTTTTGATGAGATGCTTCCTGATACGCACGCCCAAGGTATTCCACTAGAGCTTTCTACTTTTTTACAGTACTCTTCTTTTGTCCAACTTGAGTATGACTCAACTGTCTTTATATTTTTATTTTTAAATTCAAT
>NZ_JAERJY010000060.1:0-19952 GCF_018257375.1 Providencia sp. JGM181
AAATACAATGGAATAAAATAGCAGCAGCCAGACTAAATTAGATTGCCCTTCATGTTGTGTATTTCATGGACAATATGTTTTTTTACTCTAAAATAAGCTCCATATTTAGTGCTAATTTTAGAGGTTGCTATGTATACCAAAACGCTTCTTGCTAAAAAAACATCATCAATTAGCGAATTTAAAAAAAATCCCTCCGCCGCAATGAATGAATCAAATGGAGAGCCTGTTGCCATTTTGAGCCACAACAAAGCGATCTTCTACTGCGTACCTACCGATTTATTCGAGCTAATGGTAGAAAAACTTGGCGATCAACTCCTATTAGAAAAAGCAATCGCACGCATGGATGATGATGAAATAGAAGTAAGTTGGGATGACTTATAATGGAAAAAAATTTTAGCGTAAAACTAACGTTTAAACCCTTAGCTAAAAAAGAATGGGACTCCCTTAATTCATCAATAAAAGATAAATTTAAAAAAATCCTACGTAAAAGAGCAGAGTCTTATGAACTACTTACAGCTCCCAGTAATCGGCTGTCCCTTCAATACAATTGCTATAAAATCAAATTGAAAAAGGACGGATACCGTTTAGCCTACACAGTAAAAAGTGATGATGTTGGTAATGTGCAGGTGACAGTTTCTGTCATCGCTGTAGATAGACGCGATGAGATATACAATGAACTCAATAAGCGCCTAAAAGATTAAGCAATAGCTGAATTTATTTACTAATTAAGAAAAAATGCAAAGAAGGACTTTATGATAAGAGGATGACTAACAAGAATCACCCTCTCTATTCGACGATATTACAGCAAACAGTATTAAGGCTTTTTAATCACTTCCGCAGAAATAATCGTAATAGGTTCAACAGGAACATTTTGATATGGACCTACGTTCTCTGTTTTCACTTTAGAAATTTTGTCTGCAACATCCATTCCTTTAACAACTTTACCAAATACCGCATAGCCGAAATCACGTTGGCCGTGATCTAAAAACGCATTATCAGCAACATTAATAAAGAATTGGCTGGTTGCACTGTCTTTATTTGCGCTACGAGCCATTGAAATAGTGCCACGTAAATTACGTAATCCATTATCAGCTTCATTAGCGATTGGTGCACGGGTTTGTTTTTGCTGCAATTCTTTATTAAAACCGCCGCCTTGGATCATAAATCCAGGAATAACACGGTGGAAGGTTGTACCGTTGTAATAACCTTCATTAACATATTGCAGGAAGTTTTCAGTACTAACAGGGGCTTTTTTACTATTGAGTTCTAACTCAATATTACCTGCGGAGGTGACTAATTTGACGTAAGTTTCACCCGCGGCTAATGCAAGAGAAGTTGTGCTCATTGCACAGATTGCCAATAATGGCACAAAAATTCGTTTCAACATTCAAGATCCCTTTTGTTAATACCCAAAAACATATTAATGCCCAATTCTAGAGCGAAGCGGGAGTAATTGCTAAAGATTTACCTATATTTACGCCAAATAGTTAAATTTCGCTGAATTAAATTAATTGTAGAGTAATTTAATGAAAAAGCCTTCGCTTAATGTCATTCTCAAATAGATATCGCACCAAATATCCCCCTTTTGTTGTTTGTATGCTATTCAGTCGCTATAATCCCCCAGCCTTTTGAGGCTACTCAGGGAGAACCACCAATGGCAATTAAAAACCACAACTACCACATGACAAAATTTGTCATCAGTGCCCCCGATATCCGTCATCTACCAAAAGATACGGGCATTGAGGTGGCGTTTGCTGGCCGATCTAACGCGGGCAAATCCAGTGCATTAAATGCATTAACACAGCAAAAAAGCTTAGCGCGAACCAGTAAAACACCGGGAAGAACTCAGCTTATCAACCTGTTTGAAGTTGAAGAGGGCATTCGCCTAGTTGACCTTCCGGGCTACGGTTATGCCGAAGTACCTGAAGAGATGAAGCGCAAATGGCAGCAAGCTCTCGGTGAATATTTACAGAAAAGAGAATGTATCAAAGGGTTAGTGATTTTGATGGATATCCGTCATCCATTAAAAGATCTCGATATGCAGATGATCGAATGGTCAGTCGCCATGAGCATTCCTGTTCTTGTTCTACTCACCAAAGCGGATAAGCTCGCTTCAGGCGCAAGAAAGAAACAGTTAATGGAAGTTCGCCAAGCATTAGCACCGTTATCTGCGGAAGGCGATATTGAAGTGGAATATTTCTCTGCACTGAAAAAAATGGGTATCGATAAATTACGTATCAAACTCGACAGTTGGTACAGTAACGCCGCAGAATAACCTTTTCATTCCTTGTACGCCCATGCGGCGTATAACGGTCTATGCCGTTAGCGCATCAAAAATTTACGCAAAAAAAATGCTCCAGTCAAAAACTTGACTGGAGCAGCTAATATTCAGCTAAATCCGATTACGTGAAGTAAAAGGTCTGAAAGATAGAACATCTTACCTCTGTACCCTACGCCTGATAATGTACTTTATTTTCCGCTCGAAAAAAAGGCTTTTTGTAGTTTTTTTTCAAAGCTTACTACGATTCAGCCCTGTATATTGCCTAGTAATTCGTTAAAAACGTATTTTTACTACATATTTATGAGATCTAAGTCGCATAATAACAACCTTCGCCATCCCAACGATATATTTAAAATTCAGTGTTTTACCCATGAATTATGTGAAATTTAAAGGGAATAAAACGCCTCCAAATTTCTGCGTAAATACCACTATAAAAAATATCCTAAACATAAAAAAACACCCCAAACATTGTCGCCAACATTCGGGGTGCCTTACATTATCTTTTGCTATTCGCTTTTAGGTTTTATTAAGAGTTTTTTCTCTTTATCTCTTACCCAACCAATACTCTAAATAGTTCATGTTGTGGCAAGGCGGTGAGCGAAGACAGCTTGGGGAGCATACACAAGTATGTGACCCAAGTGGCTGAGTGAAACCAACACAGCCACAACACGAAATATAACGAGTATTTAGTTCGCGGCTGTAGGTAGGCGGCAAACGAGGATATCCCTCGGAGCATACACAAGTATGTGACTAGGGTTGCCGAGTACAGCCAACACCCCTACAGCCCGAAATATGACGAGTATTGCTGATTAATGGGCTTCGTCCCAGTTCGAGCCAACACCCACCTCCACTTTGAGAGGAACATCCAGCGTCATACTCTGCTCCATCAGCGCCTGAACCTTCGCTTGCACCTTCTCTAGCTCGGACTCTTTGACTTCAAACACCAGTTCATCGTGCACCTGCATAAGCATATCCGCATCTGGTTTTTCGGTTTCGAGCCAATTATCTACTGCTATCATCGCTTTTTTGATGATATCGGCTGCGGTGCCTTGCATTGGGGCGTTGATCGCTTCGCGTTCTGCCGCTTTACGGCGCATACCGTTACTCGATTTAATATCTGCAAGATACAATCTACGCCCTTCTAATGTCTCAACATAACCTTGTTCAGACGCTTGCAGGCGGGTATTTTCCATATAACGCAGCACACCTGGATAACGCTCAAAGTAGAGATCCATATAACGCTGCGCTTCTCCACGTGGGATGCCTAACTGGCGAGCCAAACCAAATGCACTCATGCCATAAATCAAACCGAAGTTAATCGCTTTTGCACTACGGCGTTGGTCGCTGGTGACTTCCTCTAACGGAACACCAAATACCTCGGCTGCGGTGGCTCTATGGATATCTTTCCCTTCCGCAAACGCCTTCAATAAGCCTTTATCTTGGGAAAGGTGCGCCATAATACGCAATTCAATTTGTGAATAGTCCGCTGCCATCACTTTGTAGCCATCACGCGCCACAAACGCTTGGCGGATACGTCGACCTTCTTCGGTACGCACTGGAATATTTTGCAAGTTCGGGTCACGGGAAGATAAACGTCCCGTCGCTGTTACTGCTTGGTGATAAGAGGTATGCACGCGATGAGTTTTTGGATTAATCATCAGCGGCAGCTTATCCGTATAAGTAGATTTTAGCTTCGCTAAGCTACGATGCTCTAACAGTAATTTTGGTAGTGCATGGTTTAATGCCAGCTCTTCCAACACTTCTTCGTTGGTTGAAGCAGCGCCACTTGGTGTTTTCTTGATAACTGGCAATTGCAGCTTTTCGAATAAAATCGTCTGCAACTGTTTCGGAGATGCCAGATTGAACTCTTCACCCGCTAACTCAAACGCCTGTTTTTCCAACTCCGCTAAACGCGCGGTGATCACCTGAGACTGCGCCCCTAATGCCGCCGCATCAATCAGCACACCTTTGCGCTCCATACGTACCAACACTGGCACCAACGGCATTTCGATATTTTGGAAAACGTGGGCTAATTTTGGCTCTGCTTCCAGTTGCGGATACAGCGCTTGATGCAGTAACAATGTCACATCCGCATCTTCCGCCGCATAGTTTGCCGCTTGCTCCAATGGGATTTGGTTAAAGGTTAACTGCTTTTTGCCTTTACCCGCTATCTCTTCAAAACTCACGGTTTTATGGTTGAGATGGCGATCTGCAAGGCTGTCCATATCATGGCGCCCCATGCCTGCTACACTGTTCAACACATAAGATTCCAGCATAGTGTCAAACTTGATGCCTTTTAGCGAAATATCGCAATTTAACAACACTTCCGCATCGTATTTTAGGTTCTGACCGATTTTGCCGATTTTCTCATTTTCTAAGATAGGCTTCATCGCTGCCAAAACGTCTTTTAAAGGCAACTGATCTGGCGCATCAAGATAGTCATGCCCGACAGGTAAATAGGCGGCATGACCGGCTTCGATAGCAAAAGACATACCCACTAAACGAGCTTCTTGGGTATCCAGGCTGTCAGTTTCTGTATCAAAGGCAAACAGCGTCGCTTCGCTGAGTTTTTTCACCCAACTATCTAACTGTTCTTTATCGAGAATTGTTTGGTAATTTTCAGCACATAGTGTTGGGACGGCAGGCTTAGATTTTGCCGCAGGCTGGCTTGCTGGTGCACGGTAACTTTCTGCGGCTTTAGTTGGTTTCGCCCCTTTGCCGTCCATCCAGCTACCATTTTCAACATCGGCCAACCAGCGTTTAAATTCATAACGGCTAAACAGTGAATGAAGTTTATCCGCATCCAGTTCCGTCACCTTGAGTTCTTCACACGGTTTTTCTAGCTCAACATCCGTTTTAATCGTCGCCAGTTGGTAAGATAACAGTGCGAGTTCGCGGTTCTCTTCCATTTTTGGTGCGAGGGTTTTAGAGCCACGGAAACCGAGTGGAGCAATCGCATCTAAGTTTTTATAGATATCGTCTAAGCTACCAATACCTTGCAATAATGCTAATGCGGTTTTTTCACCGACACCCGGCACACCCGGAATATTATCGGATGAGTCACCCATTAAGGCTAAAAAGTCGATAATTAGGCTTGGTGGAACCCCATACTTCGCTTCCACTTCTTCAGGACCTAAGATGGTGTTGGTCATGGTGTTGATCAGGGTGATATTCGGTTCAACCAACTGTGCCATATCTTTATCGCCCGTACTGATCAGCACTGGCATCCCTTTGCTGCTCGCTTCACGCGCCAACGTACCGATGACGTCATCCGCTTCCACACCAGGTACCACTAGCAGCGGCAGCCCCATAGCTTCCACCATTTCATGCAATGGTGCAATTTGAGCGCGCAGATCGTCCGGCATTGGCGGACGATGGGATTTGTAGCTTTCAAACAGTTCATCACGGAACGTTTTTCCCTTAGCATCAAAGACAACCGCCACATGACTCGGGGTATATTGCATGATTAGGCTACGCAGCATATTCAACACGCCATACATCGCTCCGGTAGGTTCACCAGCGCTGTTGGTCAATGGAGGGAATGCATGATAAGCACGGTACAGGTAGGAAGAGCCATCTACCAAAATAAGGGGATTTTCAGCAATCTGAGCCATAATCTGTCATCATCTTTTTTATCGGGAATGAATGGGGGATAGGATGCCACATTGTGGCTTCAGATACACCTTGAGATTCAATTTCCCGCTGAGTTATCCCATTTCTTATGCGATAATTTCCTGTGGATAACTTTGTGAGTAAAATTTAGTTATCTAACGGATTCAATGAGTAAGAGAATTGCAAGAAGAAAACAATAAAATAAAATCAATAAGTTAGCTAATGAGGCTTTGATTTATCGCAAATCAGAGGGGATGGTCGAATTGTGGATATTGATAACGGACAATCAGCAAATAAAAAGATAGCGGCACATTGCCGCTATCTTCACAGATTATTTTTTGCTAACTAAGAAGTTCACAACTTTTGAGTATTCTTTAGCATAATCCTCTGCGTTATCGACAGAAATTCCGTTATTACGGATTTGATATTTACCATCGACGAATAATGCTGGCACGCCACGCAGTTTTAAATCTTGTGCGGCATTTTGTTGCTTAGCAACTAACGATTTCACGACAAAGCTATTTAGCGCTGCATCGTATTCTTCACCCGTTACGCCCGCTTTGATAAATGCATTACGGATATCCGCAGGGGTATTGATCGTTTGGGTTTTCTGAATGCCTTCAAACAGAATTGGCGTCACTTTATCTTCAACTTTCAGCACCATCGCCACAGCCCACGCTTGAGTCATTTGAGCACCTAGAGGGCCTAAAAAATCAACGTGATAACGCGCTTTAGTGACACCTTCTGGCAGGTTTTTCTCTACCGTTTGTGGCACTTTGTAGATGCTTTCAAACTGATAACAGTGTGGGCAGTAGAATGAGAAAAACTCCAGAACTTGCGGTAAGTCTTGTACCGGAGGCTTAACATCCGTGTACTCTTTACCTTCTGAATAATTTGCTGCCGCAGCACCAAAAGACATGGCAATACCAATCAAAGCCAACATGATTTTTTTCATAGAAAACTTTCTCCAAAAACACAGTCTTAAATATTAAAATTGCGGGTTCAATTGCAAAGGAGCATCTAACAACCGCTCAGTTTGCTGTGCAAACTCGATAGATTGCTTTTGCCAAAAATCAGCAGATTGGATCCAAGAAAATGCTTTCGGGAAAGCGGGATCTTGCCAGCGACGAAGGATCCATCCTAAATAATGCACCATTCGCATCGCACGTAGCGGTTCAATCAGCTTTAACTCACGTACATCAAAATCACAAAACTCGTTATACGCTTCTAATAACGTATCCAGTTGGATAATCTGCTCTTGGCGTGAACCATTAAGCAACATCCATAAATCTTGCACCGCAGGACCATTGCGTGCATCGTCAAAATCCACCAGCCACGCTTCATCACGCCACAAAATATTGCCAGGATGGCAATCCCCTTGCAGGCGAATAAAAGATTGTTGAGCAGGCCACAGGGCTTTAACTTGGGCAATCAACTTATCCAATGAATCTATCAATGGTGCTTTATCACGCTCAGTAATTAATGAACTGGAGGCGATAATATTTCTCGGTTGGTCGAGATACTCTTCCACACCAAGAGTCGGACGAAATGCAAAGTTTCGCTGTTTACCGATTTGATGCACTCGCCCTAATAAATGACCAACACCCTCAAGCTGGAATAAGTTGTCCGTTTCATATTGGCGTCCTCCGATACTCGGAAAGAGTGCAAACATAAACCCACCAAACTCTAATACCGTTTGTCCGGCAAATTCTAAAGGCGCAGCCACCGATAAGCCTTCATCTTGCAGCTCAAGGGTAAAATCATGCTCTTCTTGAATTTGAGAACGGTTCCAGCGCTCAGGACGATAAAATTTCACCACATAGCGTTGGCGATTTTCATCCTGAAATTGGTAAACGCGATTTTCGTAGCTGTTAAGCTCTGTCAGCCCTGATTCTGGGTAAATCCCCGCTTCCATCAGCGCATCAAGGATCAAATCAGGGGAGATCCCACTAAAGTGGAAGCTCGATTGTTCTGTTAAATCCATGTTCATTTAATCTTTTATGATGCCACGAGCACGTAGAATGGCCGTTTTAAAATCATCTTCGTAATCTTTTTGAATACCGGGGATCACCGCATTGCTGTCGGTGCCACGCATTTTTAGATGATAAATTAATACGTCGTCTGTCAGTTCAGATAAACTGCCTTTAAAACCCGCTTCATCTGCCAGTTTTTGCAGTAATTGCACTAAATTTAAATCTGAATTGTCCTTCCATACTGGATGCAGAAGTTCGATGACTTCATTTAAACGATGGCATTTCATGTTTATTCCTTATCACGAATATTCGATACAAGTTACCAATAATCCTACAAGAGAAAAAGGGAACAGTTGTCAATCTAAGTAAAGTTTAACCGTTTCTTGTATTAATATTCATTGATTTTATAGGAAAATAGAATAGATTTTAGCTGTTACTATACTCAAAAAACTACTTAAGTTCGTTAAAACATTTTCGCTAAGATTTTCAGAGATATTGAACATGTCATTTCGTCAGTCGATTACAGGCGTGATCCTCGCCGGGGGCAAAGGCACCCGCATGGGTGGCCAAGATAAGGGTTTAATTCCTTTATTGGGTAAGCCGCTATACCGCTATATTATGGAGCGTTTGCAACCGCAAGTCGGTCAATTGATGATCAATGCTAATCGCCACCACGCAGAATATGCACAAAGCCAACTGCCCGTTTTCACGGATTTAACCGCAGATTTTTCGGGTCCCTTAGCAGGGATGCAAGCAGCACTTCATCAGGTCACCACCGATTGGCTGCTATTTGTCCCTTGCGATGTTCCTGAGTTTCCAACTGATTTAGCCGAAAAGATGTTTCGCGAAAAAGGCGAGCACCTTGCCTGCTACGCCTGCGATAACGAACGAGAGCACCCGACATTTACCCTACTCCATCGGTCTCTCCAGAAACCGTTGGATGATTACCTCGCAAGAGGAGATCGCAAACTGATGCTATTTATGCGTGAAATCGATGCAAAAGGCGTCATGTTTACCTCTGAAACCGGTACATTTGCTAATTTAAATACGCCGGAAGATAGCCGTAACTGGGAGTTACAACAAAAAAAATCATGAACCAGAACACGTTACCTCTACTCGGGATCACCGCCTACAGTGGCACCGGGAAAACAACTTTGCTCAAGAAAGTTATCCCTTTACTGAGACAGCGCCATGTTCGTGTGGGCTTAATCAAGCACACGCATCACGATATGGAAATTGATACGCCGGGCAAAGACAGTTATGAATTACGCAAAGCAGGTGCAGACCAAACGTTAGTGGCAAGCAATCAGCGCTGGGCATTAATGACCGAAACCCCTGAATGCAATGAAATGAATCTGAGCTATCTGGCTAGCCGCTTTGATTCTGCTTCGCTAGATCTGATCTTAGTGGAAGGATTCAAAAGTGAGCCCATCGATAAAATCGCGCTATTTCGATCCGATGTGGGTAAACCGCTAAACGGCTTAATTGACGAGTATGTCGTGGCGGTTGCCAGCGACGAAATTATTGATACCGACGTCCCGCAATTGGATATCAATAATCCTGAGCAAGTGGCGGATTATATTGTTTCCTGGTGGCAGAAAAGCCAGTAAATTGCCTCTCTAAATGCCTCATTCGAGGCATTTTTTATGCGCTTTTGCGTACAACCAGCTCAGGTTCAAGCTTGATAAGATTCGGTTGATTCTCTGACTGCGCCCAAATGCCTTCAAGCAAGGTAATCACTTGCTGGGCAATACGATTTACAGGCTGCGCCAATGTGGTGAGTTGATACCCTTCCCACCCCGCCATCGGGATATCATCACACCCCACGATCCTGAGTTGTTCAGGAACCGCGATATTCAGCGATTGCCGGCAACAATCCATCACGCCCAACGCCAAAGAATCTGCGGCACAAAATAAGCCATCCAACGATTGAAGTTGCTGCTGATGCTGCAACGCCGCCTCAAAACCCGCCTGATAACGATAGCTCCCTGCGGATAAGCACACTGGTTCAGAATAGCCCGCTGCCATTAAATAGCGTTTAAAGCCTTGATGGCGCTCATTTGATGCCTGCCCATCCCCACGCCCGGCCAGAACCCCCAACCGAGTTAAGCCTAAACTTAATAGATATTTTGCCGCCATTTCTCCGGCTAATTGGTTATCTGTTTGCACTGAAGGGATCAACCCCGCAGCATCACTGCGCCCCAGTGTAATTAGCGGTAAAGAGAGCTTTAAGCATTGATGAAAATGCTCCGCTGGCAGTGACCCCACCACAGCGACCACCCCATCAATTTGGTATCCCGATAATTGCAAAATCGCCGCATCAAGGTCGCCCGCCTGTTTCACATTCAATAGCATTGGCTGTTTCCCATGCCCTTGTAATGCGCTGGATAAGGCTTCAAACAAATAGGATTCATACGGGTTCGATAAGTCACTGACAAGGATCGCCACGATATTGGAACGTTTTTTCTGATTAGGCGTACTCAGTGTGCGAGCAAAAAAATTAGGTTGATAGCCCAACTGCTTCGCAGCGTCTAAAATCTTTTGCTGTTTCTTCGGGTGAATACTCGCACCTTCGGTAAATGCCCGTGATACCGACGAACGGGAAACGCCTGCCACTTCAGCCACATCCGATGCCGTCACTTTTCGATTTTGCATCATAATAAGCATTCCCCCTGCTGAGCCAACTGAAGAAACGGATATTCGGCAATATGTTCACGCAGGCTATCTAGGTAACGCGGCTCAATATGATAAAGCCGCCATTGGCTATTAGATTTGGGAGATAACTTTTGCAACCGCTGGTGTAGTGATGCCCAAGAGCCATGGCTGGGATGAATATCGAGGGTTTCACACTCCAAAAATACCCAATCACTTTGCAGTGCCAGTTGTTCCCCTTGGGGTGAAATCTCACCATCTCCTGAATAAAACAGACTACGCCCTGAATTCGCCGTCAGGTGCAAACTACGGTTACTGACCGAATGTCGGGTTAACGCCGTTGTCACTTTCCAATCACCAATAAATTGAATCTCTTCACTATTTTGTTGGATGATCTCAAAACCTAATTGCGCTTTAGGCCAATGGGAAAAAGCAAGAAGCGGCGTCAATAGCACCCATTGTTCCCGCTGAGCTATAATCGTCAGTGGGCGCTTTCGTCGGTACGAATCCATCCAATTGAGTAACGTGGTGAGCCCAAGACAGTGGTCAGGATGGGTATGGGTCAAATAGATAGCATCCAATTCTTCCACATGCATTTGTCCAAACAGCGCTTGAGGCACCGTCGGACCACAATCCACCAGCAATTGGTAGCCTGACTCTTCCACCAGAATGCTAGCATTGATGCGTTCGCTATCATAAGCATCCCCCGTTCCCACTACCGTAATTTGAAAACTAGGCTGCATGGTTTTTCCTTGTTTTAGCCATTTCAATCCGTTGTTCTTGCTCATCAAAAAGGTGCAACGTCGAACGCGCTAAGCTTATGGGTAACCTGTCCCCCAATCCATAAATCTGGTCACTCTCCACCACAAAATGCTGCCCCTTTAATAAACCATTGCCCTTTAATAAACCATAGTAAAGTCGTGAATGCCCAAGAGGCTCCACCACCGTGATTGGCATAAAGGCATCCGGGTTTTGGCTATCCACCACCACTTGATTAGGACGAACGCCTATACACTCCGTTCCAACAGGTAGCGAAATATCGATTGAATCGAACATTTGCGGTGGGAGAAAATTCATCACCGGTGACCCAATAAATGACGCTACAAATTTATTGGCTGGCTTCTGGTATAACGTTTCAGGCGTACCTACTTGCTCAATGCGTCCTTGATTTAAGACCACAATGCGGTCAGCCAAAGTCATCGCTTCAACTTGGTCGTGAGTCACGTAAATCATGGTGGCTTTCAAGTTTTGATGAAGTTGCTTCAAGTAAATGCGCATTTCGCCGCGTAATTTGGCATCAAGGTTAGACAGCGGTTCATCAAACAAAAATAACTCTGGGTCACGCACAATTGCGCGCCCAATCGCCACCCGTTGACGCTGCCCACCAGACAGCGCCGAGGGTAGTCGGTCAAGCAAATGGGTTAATTGTAAATTCTCGGCGGTTTCCCGTACTTTTTGGGTAATTTCTCGCGCACTCATTCCCGCCATCTTCAGCGGAAATCCCATATTTTTTTCCACGCTCATGTGAGGATATAACGCATAGGATTGGAACACCATCGCCACTTGTCGCAGTGAGGGATGCACATCATTCAACGGTTGACCATTGAGTCTCAATTCCCCCTCGGTGATGGATTCTAGCCCTGCAATCATGCGTAGCAACGTGGATTTCCCGCAGCCAGAAGGACCGACAAACACCACAAATTCGCCATTGTCGATAGTTAAATCCACTAGTGGGATCACGCAATGCCCTGCGTAGCTTTTACCAATATTAATCAGTTCGAGTTTTTTCATGATAAGTGCCTACTATTTCAATCCCATCGAGAAACCACGTAATAAATAGCGCTGCATATAGCCCGCCAGTGCCAGCATTGGCAATGAAGAAACAATCCCTATCGCCATCATTTCTCCCCATGCAGTACCGTCTTCAGTCATAAAATTAGAGATAAATAATGGGATGGTGAATTTGTCTGGCGTATGAATAAATAACAGTGAGAATAAAAACTCATTCCAACCGAGGATCATGGAGAAAATCGCCGTCGCGACTAACCCCGGCGCACAAAGCGGAAAAACGATATAGGCCAAACGATGCAATAAATTCGCTCCATCCATCGCCCCTGCCTCTTCAATTTCTAATGGAATATCGCGAATAAAACCGAGCAGCATCCAGATACAAAACGGCAAGGTATACACCTGATAAGACAAAATCAGCCCAATGCGCGTATTCAGTAACCCGACTTGGTTCATTAAGGAATAGAGTGGAATGGCAATCACAATCGGCGGCATCATTTTGATAATCAATACACCGAGCAAAAACACGTTATCGAGCTTAGCAGGGAAGCGATAACGCACTAAGGCGTAAGCACAAAAGAACGCCAGTACCACTGAGACCGCCGTTGCCCCCACCGAGACTAAAACCGTATTGCCCACTAAGCGCAGCAAATCCCCTTCAAATAGCTTTTCAAACGACGATAAGCTCGGTTGGCTTGGCAGTAATTGCGCCCCCGATTGCATAATTTCAGACGGGGATTTAAACGCCGTGCCGAACATCCAAATAATCGGCAGCGTCATGATCAACACCGCCAACCAAACCAACAATGTGTGTATTTTGGCTTTCATGATCAGCGTCCTTTCATTACGTTGCGGGCATAAATCAATGTCATCAGCAAGGAAATCGCCAACATCACTAACGCCGCCGCACTCGCCATGCCTAAGTCGAAGAAGCGGAAACCGTATTTATAGACAAACATAGATAATGTTTCGGTTGAATTTCCTGGCCCGCCCCCCGTCATCACATACACTTTGTCGAATAACTTAAAGGTGTCGATAGAGCGCAATAAAAATGCCAGCATCAGTTGCTTTTTGATCAGCGGAAGCGTGATGTAGACAAAGGATTTCCAGCCTTTTGCTCCATCCACCATCGCCGCTTCACCAATATCTTTAGGAATGGATTGCAAGCCCGCCAAAATGATCAAAAATGCCATTGGCGCCCATTGCCATGTATCTACTAACGCAATGGAATATAAGGCTAAATCTGGATTGAATAACCACTCTTGGGCGGGTAAGCCCACCGCCACCAGCAGGCTATTTAAGAATCCAAAATCATAGTTGTACCAAGAGCGCCAAATCGAGGAACACACCAGCGTGGAGAGCATCATTGGGTAGATAATGATGGGCAAAGCAAATTTACGCCCAGCAAATTGACGGTTAAACAGCAGTGCTAGCCACAGCCCTAAAAGAACTTGGGCGATGGATGCCACGAGGGTAAACACGAAGGTATTTTTAATAGCAGCCAAAAAGAAAAAGTCATCGAACAATTCAGAGAAATTCGACCAGCCAATAAAGTGGTAGCTGTCATCGATATAATCCACTTGCCCAAAGGCGTGATACAGCACGGATACGATGGGATACAACGTCAATAATCCCAGCATAATCAACGCTGGGAGGAGTAACCAAAACAACTGTTTACGGTTTTCGAATAACATACTCAGCATTCCATAAAGGCGCTAGAAACTAGCGCCATGAAAAACATCACTATTTTTTTGTGCTGCGCTCAATGCGTTTTTGCGCTTGTTCCAAAGCTTGATCCGCGGTCATTTGCCCCATCATCGCCATTTGCAAAAAGTCCCCAAGAATACTTTCCACTTCAGCCCAATTTTGAATACGTGGGCGCGCTTTACCGGCTTCTAATGCGGCTGCTTGTTGTGGATACCAACGGTATTGACTAACAACTTGCGGGTCTGCATAGACGCTATGGCGCGTTGGCGGTGTCCCGAAGTTTAGTGCTAATGCTTTTTGCATTTCAGCGCTGCTAGCAAATGCAAGGAATTGCTCCGCTTCCACTTTGTTTTTCGCATCTACCGGAATCGCCAACTGCCAAATACCCAGCATAGGTGCTGGCTGTCCGGTTTCTGCTGGTGGCGCCATCATTTCCATTTTGCCGACCACATTCGAGACTTTGGCGTTATCAAGATCCGGCACCCAAGCTGGCCATACTTCGATGGCCATCGCGGCGGTGCCTTTTTGTAATGCATCGCGAACTTCATCGGCGTTAAACACATCCACCCCTTTCGGCGCATATTGCTTCATGGCTAAGAAGGTTTCTAACGCGTGTTTGGCCTGTGGGGTATTCAAGGTCGGTTTTCCGTTACTATCGACAACATCGCCACCATATCCCCACAGAATGGGTAAAAATCCCGTCACGATCGGGTTGCCTTTTACTCCGCGATACACCACGCCATTGGCTTTGCCATCTTGGCTAATGGTTTTCGCTGAGTTCAACACATCCGTCCATGTTTTCGGCTGTTGAAGTTTGTACTGATCGAACAGGTCTTTATTCCACGCGAACATTGCCACGTTACCCACCATTGGCAATGCATAGCTCGCACCTTTGCCGTCTTGGCGACCGATATCCACGGTGGATTGAATAAAGTCTTTATCTTGGAGTGAGTCAGGAAGTGGGGATAACCACTTGTTGGCAAGGAATTCAGGTGCCCATGTGTCATCCATTAAAATCACGTCATAGTTACCGGTTTTCTCGCGCATGGAGAGCACGACGCTTTCATACAGCCCTTTACTCGGACGCTTAACTAACGTGATTTCTGCCTTGGGATTATTTTTTTTATATTCGTCGACAACAAACTGCATCGCATCACCATAGCTGCTGTCTCGTCCGGCAATAATTAATTCAGAGGCGCTAGCGCCAAGTGTTGAGGCTATCAGTGCGGATGCCAATAATGTGCGCTTAATCATTTGCTTCTCCTAGTGGATGTCTCTTGTTCTTTGTATGAATTTTCGGTTGAGTCGTTTTTGCACGCGCGTTCAAATTGCCATGGCAGGCTACGGCTGGAAGATGACAGTTAGATGAAGGTGAAGTGAAGGTTTTATTCAGAATGGCAAAGACGATTGGAATTCAATGATGGCTTTCTTTAGTATGATGGCAATTCTTTGCATAACATCCTAACTGAGAGCCGAATGACTCGCACCCAACGCTTACTCACATTGATTCAGATCCTGAAAGAGAATCGCTATCCGGTCACCGCAGACGCCCTCGCCTGTCAGTTAGAGGTGAGTGTTCGTTCCATTTATCGGGATATTGAATCACTACGCGACCAAGGAGCTGAAATTACTGGTGAAGCGGGCATTGGTTATCAGTTAAAAAGCGGATTATTACTGCCGCCATTGATGTTCGATGAGAATGAACTGGAAGCGCTGATTTTAGGTTTACGCTGGGTACAAAGTAATGCTGATACAGAACTCAAAAACTCTGCCCTGCGCACTCTTAATAAAATTAATGCCGTGGTGGGTAAAGAGGCGCAGATCATCCTAAACAGCAATACGCTATTTGCCCCAACAACCCAACTTAATGAAATTGACGAGCATGTGGCTAAAAATTTGCGTTTGAGTTTACGGGAAGAGCGCAAAGCCAAAATATCGTATGTGGATATTAAAGGGCAATCCAGTGAACGGATTATTTGGCCAATCGCGGTGGGCTATATGAAAGATACCCAAGTGTTAGCGGCATGGTGCGAGCTGCGCCAAAGCTATCGCCATTTCCGCCTAGATAGAATCGAATCTTACACTCTCTTGGGGGAGTCGCTGCCCTACCCGAAAGGCTATTTACTCACCCGCTGGCAGCAAGAAGTCTTGTGTGTCACTCCTGACAATTTCTGACACCGCCTTAGCTTATAGTCAGTGCTCTACTTCATTTAAGGAAAAATCACTATGAGCGAGCTAGTTCTATTTACCAATGCAATGTCCCGCGGCAATACCGTTGATTTACTATTAAAAATGATGGACGTTCCCTATAAGCGCATTGAATTAGCTTATGGTGCAGAGATGCACACCAAGGAATATCTTGCCATTAATCCGATGGCAAAAGTGCCCGCTTTAGTTGATGGTGATGTGATTGTGACTGAGTGTGCGGCGATTTGTCTTTATTTAGCCGATAAATTTATTGAAAAGGGCTTTGCTCCTGCATTAAATAGCCCTGACCGTGGTGCTTACTATCGCTGGTTTTTATTCACCGCAGGCCCGATTGAATCTGCGTTTACCGTCCTTGATTTAGGCGTGGAATTAACCGAAGAACAGCAAAAATCGTCAGGTTTTGGTAGCGTTGAACGCACTTTAGCCACGTTAGATGTCTGCCTCGCTAGTGCCAAGCCGTATATTTGCGGTGAAACATTAACTGCAGTGGATGTGTATGTGGGCTGCTTTGTGATGTTTTTAATCAAGTATTGCGGATATACCGCAACACCGCCGATGCAAACCTATATGGATAGCCTAGCAACACACCCAGAGATTGCTACGCTGCTAGCGATGTAGTACCTATTATCATCACCGTGAAATGCAAAAAGGCGCAGAATTAACCTGCGCCTTTTTAATTTCTCACTAAAGAGAGTTAAACGATGCTTAACGCATTGTCACAAACTCTTCGGCAGCAGTTGGATGGATTGCGACAGTGTTGTCGAAATCTTTCTTGGTTGCGCCCATTTTGAGAGCGACCGCGAAGCCTTGCAGCATTTCATCCATACCAAAACCGATACCGTGGATGCCGACAATTTTCTCTTCTTTACCCACACATACCAGCTTCATGCGGCATGGTTGGCGATGAGAAGTGACTGCGGTATACATCGCGGTAAATGAAGATTTATAGCATTTCACTGCATCTGCGCCATATTTTTCAATCGCTTCTGGCTCAGTTAAACCCACTGTACCAATTGGCGGATGGCTGAATACAACCGTTGGCACGTTGGTGTAATCTAAATGTTCGTCAGGTTTGTTGTTAAATAAGCGCTCAGACAGACGGCGACCCGCAGCAACAGCGACTGGCGTTAACTCTACCGCGCCAGTGTTATCGCCCACTGCGTAAACGCCAGCCACATTGGTATTCTGATATTTATCGACTTTAATAT
The DNA here is from genome assembly GCF_018257375.1 of Providencia sp. JGM181. NCBI lineage: Bacteria > Pseudomonadati > Pseudomonadota > Gammaproteobacteria > Enterobacterales > Morganellaceae > Providencia > Providencia sp. JGM181. Next base: position 17,430 of record NZ_JAERJY010000060.1, read on the forward strand.
AGCCTTTCGCATTTAGCTCAACGCCTGCCGCTTCAATATTCAGGTTATCCGTCATTGGCTCACGACCGATTGCCCAAATCAGCGCATCAACAGTTTGCTCGTGACCATTTTCTAATTTTAATGTCAGTGAACCGTCTGCATTTTTGACCACTTCTTTCGGAATGGATTCTGTGTGCAACGTTGGACCTTCTGCATTCATCACTTCCACTAACGTTTCAACAATAAGCGGGTCAAACGCACGCAGTGGAGCATGTTTACGCACAAACAGGTGCGCTTCACTACCTAAACCATTTAGTACGCCAGCCAGTTCAACGGCAATGTAGCCCGCACCGACAACAGCAACACGCTTAGGCAACGCTTCCAGCTCAAAGAAACCGTCAGAAGTCATGCCATATTCTGCACCTGGGATCTCAGGGATCACCGGACGACCACCCGTTGCGATCAAAATATGATCCGCGGTGTAAATCTCGCCATTCACTTCAACGGTATGTGCATCAACAAAACGAGCAAAACCTTTGATCACATCGACTTTGTTATTGCCAAGTACGCGATCGTAAGATTGGTGGATACGGTCGATATAAGCAGTACGGCTCTCAATTAATTTCTTCCAGTTGAAATCATTGATAGTGGTATCGAAACCATAGTCTGGACCATAGGCGCGAATAGCTTCAGAAATTTGCGCTGCATGCCACATCACTTTTTTCGGTACACAACCGACGTTAACACAAGTGCCGCCTAACTCTTTAGCTTCAATCAGGGCACACTTTTGTCCGTACATCGCCGCACGGTTCATAGACGCAATACCGCCGCTACCGCCGCCAATTGCAATATAGTCGTAATGTTTGCTCATAACTTGGTTGTTCCCATTTGTTGAATTACGAATACGTTAATATTCTCTTATTATGCTATGTAAACATAAACATTTAAGATAGCTATTGCCTGTTACTGCAATAGCCAAAGTCTATTGTTACTCAGGTACAATCCACTCAACTAATGTATGCCCAGTGCCTTCTGGCACCAGTGTTTTATGTAACCATGGCAGGACATTTTTCATCTGCTGCTCAAGTTTCCAAGGCGGGTTAATGACAATCATACCGGATGCAGTCATACCGCGTTGGTCGCTGTCAGGGCGTACCGCTAATTCAATTTGCAGAATTTTACGGATACCAGTTGCTTCTAGTTGGTTCACCATACGTTTGATTTGCTGGCGCAGAACCACTGGATACCAAATCGCATACGTGCCTGTTGCGAAGCGCTTATAGCCTTCAACAACGCCTTTTACGACCGCTTCGTAGTCTGATTTCATCTCATAAGGTGGATCCATCAGCATAAAACCACGGCGGCTTTGCGGAGGCAATTTCGATTTTAACTGTTGATAACCATCTTCACGGGCAACTGTTGCACGCTCATCGCGAGAAAATTCAGTACGTAATAACGGATAATCACTTGGGTGTAACTCGGTTAAAATCAGTTTATCGTGCTCACGCAGTAAATGTTTCGCTAATAGTGGCGAGCCTGGGTAATAGCGTAAGCGACCGTTTTCATTTAAACGGCGCACAACTTGCATATAGGGCAGTAGTTCCTCAGGTAAATCCGGTTGCTCCCAAACTCGTGCAATCCCTTCGAGATACTCTCCTGTTTTTTCTGAATGTTCGCTAGTTAATTGATAACGACCCGCGCCGGAATGGGTATCCAGATACAGAAATGGTTTCTCTTTTTCTTTAAGAGATTCAATGATCAGACTTTGCACCGTATGTTTGAGAACATCCGCATGGTTGCCTGCGTGAAAGCTATGACGATAACTTAACATGTCGCGTTTATTTCCTGAGGAATTCAGCAGCCACATTTGTGAATGCTGTTAATAGAATCTGTACAGAAGGTCTGTTGAATGAAAAATAGACCGAATAATTTCTTTCGCGCCATTATAGCTAAAATTTGATGGGATTGTCATAGTGACAAAACATGACAAAATTGCACATGACCTTTCCTTACCAAAAAGTTATCCTAAGCAAAATTAAAAACCATAATAGGGAAAACCAATGAAACGAGTATTTATAATATCTTCCATATTGGCTGCATTTTTAGTGAATAATCCTGCAATAGCAGGTAATTCATCCCAAGGGTGTGAAATCAAAAAGCAGAAAATTGAAACTCAGCTCAAATATGCCAAAGCACACGGTAATACCTACCGCGTAAATGGCTTAGAGCGCGCACTCGAGAACGTTAACCGCTACTGTACCTCTGATTCGCTGTATCGCGATAGCCAGGAGAAAATTGCCGAAAAGCAGAAAAAAGTTGCTGAGCGCGAAGCTGAATTGCAGGAATCTATTCAAAAAGGTGACCCTGAAAAAATCGCTAAACATAAGCGTAAAGTTGCCGAAGCAAAGGCAGAGCTTCAAGAAGCCCAAGACCTTTCAGACATCTACAAAGATACCCTTTAATAAAAATTCAAGTTTAATCAAATAGTTAATTTTTATTCTTTATCTCACCCTATACCTAATTTTGGATAAATAAAGGCATAGG
>NZ_JAERJY010000061.1:0-19530 GCF_018257375.1 Providencia sp. JGM181
GGATAATTGAGCTGTTTAAGTTAATTATCAAATAGATATAGCAATATAGAGTATTGAATACAATAAATGCAGATCTACGGATTAGAAATGCAAAAAGTTGGATTATTTTTAAGACTCGCTGATTCTCACGGAGGAGAGCAGAAACACCAGGTATCATAAAATTATATAAAGAGAATGTACGATGATAAATTCCAATCGTCCCATAATGAACTTAGATCTCGATTTACTACGCACATTTGTCGCAGTGGCTGATCTTAATACTTTTGCCGCTGCTGCTGCCGCAGTATGTCGAACCCAGTCTGCTGTTAGTCAGCAGATGCAACGTTTAGAGCAATTAGTTGGTCGTGAATTATTTGCACGCCACGGGCGTAATAAGTTGTTAACCGCCCACGGTTTGCAATTACTCGGCTATGCGAGACAAATTTTACGCGCTAATGATGATGCCACCGCATCTTTAACTTATAACGATGCAGATGGCGAATTGCGTATCGGGGCATCCGACGATACCGTCGATATCTTATTACCTTTCTTATTAAACCGTATTGCCTCCGTATTTCCACGCATCGCGGTAGAAGTGAGAATTAAACGTGCTCAGTTTATTGAGTCAATGTTAGATAATCATGAAATTGATTTAGCATTAACGACAAGTCGTATTCCTCAGCACCCAAAAACAGCATTAAGAACTGTCCCGATTTTATGGCACAGCGCACCTGATTTTCAGTTACGCCCAAATGAGCCAATCCCATTGGTGGTAATGGATGAAACTAACCCATACCGTAAGTTATGTACTCATGCATTAGATGAAGCGGGCTTACCATGGCATGTGGCTTATGAAGCTGCATCATTACCTGCTGTTCGCGCAGCGGTGAATGCCGAAGTCGGAGTGACTGCACGTCCAATGGAAATGCAAAATGCGGATCTGCGTGTTTTAGGCGAGTCAGATGGCTTACCTCGTTTGCCAGATATTCAGTACTGGCTATATAAAAATGCGGATGAGCAAAAAGATTTCGTGCTCACTGTTTTTAATGCAATTGAAAACAAAAAAATCTCTTATTCTGTCGCTGAACAAGTTGAGAACGGCGCTCAATAAAATAGAGAATTGTCCTTATCGATAAAATAGGATTTTTATCAAAGATAAGTGTCAAATAAATCAAAATATGTTTATCCGGCTGAGTCAGTTAATTCTGGCTCAGCCGTTTTTTTTCCATCGATACCCTTCCTTAAAATCGACCTGACTATTTTACGCATTTATATTGTTATCAAATTGTTTTTAACTGAAATTTACTAACCATACTCATTAAGTGGTTAATAGGGGAAGAAGGGGATTTTGCCAGTACGATATTTTACTTAAAGTTCAGGTGACAAAATAGTGAACAATGTTTCTGCTCAATAGGTGACAAAACACACGAATTAACCACTTATTGAGTATGGATTTACGCGTAAGAGCATGAAATAATTGTGATGTATATGGCATAACATGAAATTCATTAGTTAGTTAACGATTTGTTACGCCGTTAACAAAATTTATTTGCTGAATTGATAAAATAGCTGAGAGTAGTCAGTGGCTTAGTGGGCATGATGAATAAAAATTCGTTATCGCTTATTAAATTAAATTCGGATGTTATGTAAACAAATTGAGTATTTTTTCAATAAATCTGTGCGTTAGATCAAATAAAAAGCACATTTTTTCGTCTGTTAAGACAGGTTTTTCCTGAGATAATAGTGTAGTAAAAGCGAATAATCAGTTAGACTACTTTGCGTGTTTATTTGTGTATAGTAACACTGACACGTTTTAGCAGTTAATGAGTTATTTTTGTTTCACAGATGTTTTTGACGTGTGAATTTTTTGTAATAAATACGGTTATTTTGTCTCATTTGAGCAAAATAAAATGTAGTGAGAGAGGGGCAAACCAAACAGCGGTCGTCAGGCTGATTTTAGTTTGGGGGATCTTTTAGTTTTGAGGTCAATTTTGGTCTTTCTTCTCGATTAACTGGGCAATTGTGGTGCAATACTGCCGTGTTATAAAAAAGAGCAGTTAAGTACCATAAGTAATGAGTAAGCAACGAGTATGTCTACATCAATCCTAGAGTTAGCCCATAACTGGGGCTTTGCTATATTCCTTCTCGGCGCTATTGGTCTTTGCGCTTTCATGTTGACCGCAGGTCATTTCTTGGGTAGCCGCGCCAAAGCCAGAACAAAACACGTTCCCTACGAGTCAGGTATTGACTCTGTCGGTAGTGCTCGTCTTCGTATGTCAGCCAAGTTCTACTTGGTCGCGATGTTTTTCGTGATCTTCGATGTGGAGGCTATGTTCTTATTTGCATGGTCTGTCGCCATCCGCGAAGCGGGATGGGTAGGTTTCATCGAAGCCGCTATTTTTATCTTGGTATTGTTGGCGGGATTATTTTATCTGATCCGCGTTGGTGCACTCGATTGGACTCCAATCCGTTCACGTCGCGCAGTTAAAGGTCCTAGTGAAGTTATTAAAATCAGCAATCGTCATCCGCAGTAAAAAGCGAGGCATTATACAATGGATTATACGCTCACCCGCATAGATCCGAACGGTGAGAACGACCGTTACCCACTGCAAACTCAAGAAATCGTTACTGATCCTCTTGAGCAGCAAGTTGAAAACAGCGTGTATATGGGGAAATTATCCCATGCACTTCATGATGTGGTGAACTGGGGACGTAAAAACTCTCTGTGGCCATACAACTTCGGTCTTTCATGTTGCTATGTAGAAATGGTGACGTCGTTCACGGCTGTTCATGACGTAGCCCGCTTTGGTGCGGAAGTACTGCGTGCTTCTCCTCGTCAAGCCGACTTTATGGTTGTTGCGGGAACTTGTTTTACCAAAATGGCTCCCGTCATCCAGCGCCTTTATGACCAAATGCTTGAACCAAAATGGGTTATCTCCATGGGTTCATGTGCGAACTCCGGTGGGATGTATGACATCTACTCTGTTGTTCAAGGCGTCGATAAATTTATTCCCGTGGATGTGTACATTCCAGGCTGCCCGCCACGCCCTGAAGCCTATATGCAGGCTCTCCTTCTGTTACAAGAATCCATCGGCAAAGAACGTCGCCCACTTTCATGGGTTGTCGGTGATCAGGGTGTTTATCGTGCGAATATGCAGTCAGAAAGAGAAAGAAAACACGGTGAACGTATTGCAGTAACCAACCTGCGTACCCCTGACGAAATTTAAGGCTTTTAGCCATACAGCGTAACAGAGCAATGTTGTTGCGAAATAATAAACCTGATCAAGCGTTATGGTGAAGAATGATGACAGATCAGATAGCGCAAGCGAGTCATAATCAGCCAGAATGGCAGACACAAGATCACATTAATGATCCTGTGCTTCTGGAACTGCGCAACCAATTTGGCCCGGATGCCTTTTCAGTTCAAGCAACCCGCACTGGCATGCCAGTGGTTTGGGTACGCCGTGAACAATTACTGGAAATTGTAGATTTCTTACAGAAGCTACCTAAACCTTATGTGATGTTGTTCGACTTACACGGAGTCGATGAACGCCAGCGTATTCATCGCCAAGGTCTGCCTGAAGCGGACTTTAGTGTGTTCTACCACATCATTTCCATTGACCGAAATCGCGACATCATGTTGAAAGTGGCTCTTAACGAGAAAGACTTAAACGTGCCATCAGTGGTTTCTTTATTCCCAAATGCCAACTGGTATGAGCGTGAAGTGTGGGACATGTTCGGGATCACCTTCCAAGGTCACCCGAATTTACGTCGCCTGCTGATGTCTCCAAGCTGGGAAGGTCACCCGCTGCGCAAAGATTACCCTGCGCGTGCCACGGAATTTGATCCATTTGTTCTGACTAAGCAAAAGCAAGATCTGGAAATGGAAGCATTGACTTTCAAACCAGAAGAGTGGGGCTTAGATCGCGGAAATGAAAACGAAGATTTCATGTTCCTGAACTTGGGTCCAAACCACCCATCTTCTCACGGTGCATTCCGTATCGTGCTGCAATTGGATGGTGAAGAGATTGTTAACTGCGTTCCCGATATCGGCTACCACCACCGTGGTGCAGAAAAAATGGGTGAGCGTCAGTCATGGCATAGCTACATCCCTTATACCGACCGTATCGAATACCTCGGCGGTTGTGTGAATGAAATGCCATATATCCTAGCGGTTGAAAAACTGGCAGGTATCGAAGTACCGGATCGCGTAAAAACTATCCGCGTCATGATGTCTGAACTGTTCCGTATCAACAGTCACCTGCTGTATATCAGTACCTATATTCAAGACGTTGGTGCGATGACGCCGGTGTTCTTTGCGTTTACTGATAGACAAAAAGTGTACAACGTCATTGAAGCAATCACTGGTTTCCGTATGCACCCAGCATGGTTCCGCATCGGTGGGGTTGCTCACGATTTACCGCGTGGCTGGGATAAATTACTGCGCGAATTATTAGACTGGTTACCGAAACGTCTAGAATCCTATGTGACTTCTGCGCTGAAAAACTCCATTTTGAAAGGCCGTTCTATTGGTGTGGCATCTTATACCAAGGAAGAGGCATTAGCGTGGGGCGTGACAGGTGCAGGCTTGCGTGCAACGGGTGTGGACTTTGACGTACGTAAAGCACGTCCTTATTCAGGTTATGAAAACTTTGAATTCGACATTCCAATCGCCCATAACGGTGACTGCTATGACCGCGTAATGATCAAAGTGGAAGAGATGCGTCAAAGTATCCGTATTCTTGAGCAATGTCTGAAGAATATGCCAGAAGGTCCATTTAAAGCTGACCATCCACTGACAACGCCGCCGCCGAAAGAGCGCACATTGCAGCATATCGAAACCCTGATCAACCACTTCTTACAAGTGTCTTGGGGTCCGGTTATGCCAGCTAACGAATCATTCCAGATGGTTGAAGCAACCAAAGGGATCAACAGCTACTACCTGACCAGTGACGGCAGCACCATGAGCTACCGTACACGTATTCGTACTCCGAGTTATGCGCACTTGCAGCAAATTCCGGCGACAATCAGAGGTAGCTTGGTTTCTGACTTAATTGTCTATCTGGGTAGTATCGATTTTGTAATGTCGGATGTGGATCGCTAACCATGCATAATGAACAAGATAAACAAGGCCAATGTGGCACTGGCCAATGCGGCTGTAACAGCCAGTCTGACGTGGTGAATACCTTCGAACCGCAAGTCAATCACGGTTTTGTTTTAACCGAGCATGAGCGTGCGGAAATTGAAGGTGAAAAACACCACTACGAAGATGCACGCGCGGCGTCAATTGAAGCGCTTAAAATTGTGCAAAAAAATCGTGGCTGGGTCGAAGATGGTGCAATTCACGCTATCGCAGAGGTTTTAGGCATTCCTGCGAGTGACGTAGAAGGCGTGGCAACATTCTATAGCCAAATTTTCCGCCAACCAGTGGGTCGCCACATTATTCGTTATTGCGACAGCGTTGTTTGCCATATTACGGGCTACCAAGGCTTAGAAGCTGAAATTATTAAACAGCTGAGTATTCGCCCAGGTCAAACCACCGCTGATGGTCGCTTTACGCTGCTGCCAACCTGTTGCTTAGGTAACTGTGACAAGGGTCCAACGATGATGATCGATGACGATACCCACAGTCATGTGCAGCCTGAAAATATTCAAAAGCTACTGGAGCAGTATCCATGACAAACTTCTCCGCAAACCCTGTGATCCGTACTGCGGAAACTCATCCATTAACTTGGCGCCTACGCGATGACGCGCAGCCAGTCTGGTTAGATGAGTATCGCAGCAAAAACGGATACAAAGGTGTCGAACGTGCCCTCAAAGGCATGGCTCCTGATGAAGTGGTTAACCTTGTCAAAGACGCCGGACTGAAAGGTCGTGGTGGTGCAGGGTTCTCGACGGGTCTGAAGTGGAGCTTAATGCCGAAAGACGAAAACATGAAACTGCGTTACTTCTTATGTAATGCGGATGAAATGGAGCCGGGCACTTATAAAGACCGTTTATTGATGGAACAACTACCTCACTTATTAGTGGAAGGGATGATCATCGGCGCTTATGCATTAAAAGCCTACCGTGGTTATATCTTCTTACGTGGTGAATATGTTGAAGCGGCGAAACATTTACGTCGCGCCATCGAAGAAGCCAAAGCAGCGGGTCTCTTAGGTAAAAACATTCTCGGTTCGGGCTTTGATTTTGAGCTATTCGTGCATACCGGTGCAGGTCGTTATATCTGCGGTGAAGAAACCGCACTGATTAACTCCCTTGAAGGCCGTCGTGCAAACCCACGCTCTAAACCACCATTCCCTGCAAGTTCAGGTGCATGGGGTAAACCGACCTGCGTTAATAACGTTGAAACTATCTGTAACGTGCCTGCAATTCTAGAGCACGGTGACCAGTGGTATATCGATTTAAGCGCGGGCAAAAGTAAAGACGCGGGTACTAAGCTGATGGGCTTCTCTGGACGCGTGAAAAATCCGGGTCTGTGGGAACTGCCATTTGGTACAACGGCGCGCGAAGTCTTAGAAGACTACGCGGGCGGTATGCGTGATGGATTAAAACTCAAAGCATGGCAACCGGGTGGTGCAGGAACTGACTTCCTGACCAACGATCACCTCGATTTACCGATGGATTTCGAAAACATTGCAAAAGCAGGCAGCCGTTTAGGTACAGCGCTAGCGATGGCAGTCGATAACGAAATCAACATGGTTTCTTTAGTACGTAACTTAGAAACCTTCTTCGCGCGTGAATCCTGTGGTTGGTGTACACCGTGCCGTGATGGTCTGCCTTGGAGCGTAAAAATTCTACAGGCATTAGAAAAAGGTGAAGGTCAAGAAGGGGATATCGAAACTCTTGAACAACTTTGCCGTTTCTTAGGACCCGGCAAAACCTTCTGTGCACACGCACCGGGTGCGGTTGAGCCATTACAAAGCGCCATCAAATATTTCCGTGGAGAGTTCGAAGCGGGTATCTCGAAAAAAGATCTGCGCAACATCGTGCAGATTGCCGGGATCCAGCCAAACCTGCTCAAGCAGCGTTGGTAAGCATTTAGCGATTGAGCAACCGCTAAACGAATTTTTGACGAAGAACGTATTTATGTTTAACGCCTGCTAAAGCGGGCCTTTGGGAAGCATGCTGACTATGGCTACGATATATGTAGACGGCAAAGAATATGACGTAAACGGGTCTGAAAACCTGTTGCAAGCCTGCTTATCGTTGGGGCTAGATATTCCTTATTTTTGCTGGCATCCGGCGCTGGGAAGCGTTGGCGCTTGCCGCCAGTGTGCGGTGAAGCAGTATCAAAACGCGGATGACACTCGTGGTCGCCTCGTGATGTCTTGTATGACACCGGCAACGGAAGGCACTTACATCTCAATCGATGATGAAGAAGCCAAACAATTCCGTGAAAGTGTTGTTGAATGGCTGATGACCAACCACCCACACGACTGCCCAGTCTGTGAGGAAGGCGGTAACTGCCACTTACAAGATATGACGGTGATGACCGGTCATACCATGCGTAAGTATCGTTTTACAAAACGCACGCACGTAAACCAAGATCTCGGTCCATTCATTAGTCATGAAATGAACCGTTGTATCGCGTGTTACCGTTGCGTTCGTTACTACAAAGATTATGCCGATGGCACCGACTTAGGTGTGTATGGCGCGCATAACTATGTCTATTTTGGTCGTACTGAAGACGGCACACTGGAAAGTGAATTTTCCGGTAACCTCGTTGAAGTGTGTCCAACAGGGGTATTCACCGACAAAACGCACTCAGAACGCTATAACCGTAAATGGGATATGCAATTTGCACCGGGTATCTGCCAACAGTGCAGCATCGGTTGTAACACTAGCCCAGGTGAGCGTTACGGTGAACTGCGCCGTATTGAAAACCGCTATAACGGTTCTGTAAACCATTACTTCCTGTGTGACCGTGGTCGTTTCGGTTATGGTTACGTAAACCGTAAAGACCGTCCTCGCCAAGCGCTGTTGACCAAAGATGGCGTCCAGCAGGTGGTTTCGGCGATTGAAGCAATGCAAAGCGGTGCGCAGATCATCAATCAAGCGAAGAAAGTGATTGGTATCGGTTCTCCACGTGCTAGCGTTGAAAGTAACTACGCACTGCGTGCTTTAGTGGGTGCTGAAAACTTCTACTCTGGTATTTCTAAGGATGAACAACGTCGCTTAACGCTGATGCAAAACATCCTGCAAAACGGCGGTGTTTACACCCCTACATTGCGTGAAATCGAAGGCTACGATGCGGTATTAGTTCTGGGTGAAGATTTAACTCAGACGGGCGCCCGTATGGCCTTATCTGTTCGCCAAGCGGTGAAAGGTAAAGCCCGTGAAATGGCAGCAGCACAGAAAGTCGCTGACTGGCAAATCGCGGCGATTCAAAACATTGGTCAACACGCTAAGTATCCACTGTTTATCACTAACGTGGATGACACGCGTTTAGATGACGTTGCGGCTTACAACTACCGTGCGCCAGTGGCTGACCAAGCGCGTTTCGGTTTTGCGATTGCTAACCTGATCAACGGTGACGCACCAGCAGTAAATGATTTACCAGCTGATGTGAAAGCGAAAGTAGAAACCGTAGCTCAAGCCTTAGCGGGTGCGAAAAAACCGCTGATTATCAGTGGTAGCCATAGCGCTAGCGATGCGGTGATCGAAGCCGCAGCTAACGTGGCATTTGCGCTGAAAGCGAAGGGTGCGAACGTCGGTCTGTCTTATGTCGCGTCTCATGCCAACAGCTTTGGTCTTGCGATGATGAACGCATTGCCATTAGAAAATGCGTTCTCACGCATTGAAGCTAATGAAGCGGATGTGGCTATCGTGATGGAAAATGACCTTTACCGTCATAGCACTGTGGATGCCGTCAATAGCGCATTAGCGAAATTGAAGCACCTGATCGTGGCAGACCACCAGCACACAGACATCATGGATAAAGCGACATTAGTCCTGCCAGCGGCAAGTTTTGCTGAAGCAGACGGTACGCTTATCAACCAAGAAGGTCGTGCTCAACGCTTCTTCCAAGTCTTTGACCCAACTTACTACGATAACAGCATCGTGATGAACGAAAGCTGGCGCTGGATGCATTCACTGCAAACTGAAGCGCAGCAGCGTGATGCAGATTGGTCGCAATTAGATCACGTTATCGAAGAGTGTGTGGCTGCACTGCCGCAATTTGCGGGTATTAGAGATACAGCTCCGAAAGCCTCTTTCCGTATTCGTGGACAGAAACTGGCGCGTGAACCGCATCGTTACAGCGGTCGTACGGCAATGCTGGCAGACAAATCGGTTCATGAACCGCGTCAACCGCAAGATATCGATTCACCATTTGCGTTCTCAATGGAAGGGAATAACCAACCGAAAGCGCCACGCCAGCAAATTCCATTTGCATGGGCACCGGGCTGGAACTCACCACAAGCATGGAACAAATTCCAAGCAGAGGTGGGCGGACACTTACTGTTTGGTGATCCGGGTGTGCGTTTATTCAATTCGACAGAAAGCAAATTGGCGTACTTCACTGAGGTTCCGGCGGCTTACCAAAGCGGCGAAGCACAGTGGGTTGTGGCACCTTACTATCATCTATTTGGTAGTGATGAAACTTCACAACGTTCTGATGTGATCCAGCAACGTATGCCAGAGCCTTATATCATGTTGAACGCGCAAGATGCGGCGACACTCGGTCTAAATGCTGGCGTGAAAGCTGAATTTAGTCATGCAGGTCAAACCTTTAATCTGCCAGTGCGCATTAGTCAGCACCTTGCTGTGGGTCAAATTGGTTTACCACTGGGTATGCCGGGAATTGCTCCGGTAATGGCGGGCGTGTCAGTGAATAATCTGCGGAGGGGCGCATGATGGATTGGATTTCTCCTGCGGTGATGGAAGTCCTGATTTCCATCCTTAAATCGGTTGTTATCTTGCTGGTTGTTGTGACCTGCGGGGCATACATGAGTCTCGGCGAACGCCGTATTCTCGGTCTATTCCAGAACCGTTACGGTCCTAACCGTGTGGGTCCATTTGGAATGGGACAACTGATTGCCGACATGTTCAAAATGCTGTTTAAAGAGGACTGGATCCCAGAGTTCGCGGACAAGAAAATCTTTACGCTTGCGCCGGTTATCGCATTTTGTTCTCTGTTCTTAGCGTTTGCCATTGTGCCAGTCAGCCCGACTTGGCACGTCGCTGACCTGAACATCGGGATCTTATTCTTCCTGATGATGGCAGGTCTGGCAGTGTACGCGGTACTGTTCGCCGGTTGGTCAAGTAACAACAAATACTCCTTATTGGGTGCGATGCGTGCATCGGCTCAAACGGTGAGTTATGAAGTGTTCTTAGGCTTGTCACTGATGGGTGTGGTCGCGCAAGCGGGTTCATTCAACTTAATCGACATCGTGAATTCCCAAGAGGGTATGTGGAACGTGATCCCACAATTCTTTGGTTTCATCACGTTTGCGATTGCGGGTGTCGCGGTATGTCACCGTCATCCATTTGACCAGCCAGAAGCGGAACAAGAGATTGCCGACGGTTACCATGTGGAATATTCCGGTATGAAATTCGGTCTGTTCTTTGTGGGCGAATATATCGGTATCGTGACTGTGTCCGCGCTGATTGTAACGCTGTTCTTTGGTGGTTGGCATGGTCCATTCCTGCCTGCTTTCCTGTGGTTTGCGATTAAAACAGCCTTCTTCATGATGATGTTCATCTTGATCCGTGCTTCATTACCGCGTCCACGTTATGACCAAGTAATGTCCTTCGGCTGGAAAATTTGTCTGCCACTGACACTGCTTAACCTGCTGGGTACCGCAGCAGTGATTTTATACAACGCTCAGTAAGGGGTGATTGAACCATGACATTAAAAGAGTTATTGGTCGGTTTCGCCACCCAAGTACGCAGTATTTGGATGGTGGGTCTACATGCGTTCGATAAACGGGAAACGCAAATGTACCCAGAAGAGCCGGTTTATCTGCCACCCCGTTACCGTGGGCGCATCGTGCTAACGCGCGATCCTGATGGTGAAGAGCGTTGTGTTGCGTGTAACTTGTGTGCGGTTGCTTGCCCAGTGGGGTGTATCTCACTGCAAAAAGCTGAGCACGAAGATGGACGCTGGTATCCCGAATTTTTCCGCGTGAACTTCTCTCGCTGCATTTTCTGTGGTCTGTGTGAAGAGGCTTGCCCAACCACGGCAATCCAATTGACGCCAGATTTCGAAATGGCAGATTGGCGTCGTCAGGACTTGGTTTATGAGAAAAACGACCTGTTGATTTCAGGACCGGGCAAATATCCTGATTATAACTTTTACCGTAAATCAGGTATGGCGATCGCAGGTAAAGATAAAGGCGAAGCGGATAACGAAGCGAAACCTATCAACGTCAAAGACCTGTTGCCGTAAGGAGCGATATTCATGGAATTTACATTTTATATCGCCGGTCTAGTTGCTGTTTTAGCAACTTTGAGGGTGATTACTAATACCAATCCAGTGCATGCGCTACTGTATCTGGTGGTTTCTCTATTGGCACTTTCAATGGTGTTCTTCTCGCTCGGTGCGTATTTTGCCGGAGCATTGGAGATTATCGTTTACGCTGGCGCCATTATGGTTCTGTTTGTTTTCGTGGTGATGATGTTGAACTTAGGTCGCTCAGTACAAGAACAAGAGCGTGCTTGGTTAACACCGAAAACGTGGATTGGTCCCGCAGTGCTATCTGCCGTTTTACTGGGCATTTTAGTGTATGGGATCACCAGCCTTTCTCACCAAGAAAAAACGGAAGGTGTGATTATCACAGCGAAAGAAGTGGGTATCAGCTTGTTTGGTCCTTACGTCTTAGCTGTTGAATTAGCATCGTTATTATTACTCGCGGGTCTGGTTGTTGCCTTCCATGTGGGTCGTGACCGTTCAGAAAACAGCGCTGATCTTGTCAGCAACAGCCGTAATGCGGGGGAGAAACAATGATACCTCTTCAACATGGTCTGATTTTAGCGGCAATTATCTTTGTAATGGGACTGAGCTGTCTTGTTATTCGCCGTAACCTGCTTTTCATGCTGATCGGACTGGAAATCATGGTGAACGCAACGGCATTAGCCTTTGTGGTCGCGGGCAGTTTTTGGGGGCAACCAGATGGCCAGATTATGTATATTCTGGCAATCACTCTGGCGGCAGCGGAGGCGAGTATTGGATTGGCGTTGTTACTGCAACTCCATCGTCATCGTCAAAACCTGAACATTGATAAAGTCAGTGAGATGCGCGAATGAACTTACTCTATTTAACGATTCTGTTCCCGCTGTTAGGGTCTGTGCTTCTCGCATTTTCCCGCGGTCGTTGGTCAGAAAATGTATCCGCGATTATCGGTGCAGGCTCAGTGGGTCTGGCCGCTCTAGTTGCATTTTATGCAGGCTCTGAGTTTTTAACTCATGAAGCTGGGTATGTTTATCCACAAATGTTATGGACTTGGATGTCCGTGGGTAATTTCACCATTCCATTTAGCCTGTCCCTTGATGGTCTATCACTAACCATGTTAGGTGTGGTAACGGGTGTGGGCTTCCTTATTCATGTGTATGCCTCTTGGTATATGCGTGGCGAGGAAGGTTACTCACGTTTCTTCACTTACACTAACCTGTTTATCGCGAGCATGGTGGTATTAGTGCTGGCTGATAACATGATGCTGATGTATCTCGGTTGGGAAGGGGTAGGGCTGTGCAGTTATCTGTTGATTGGTTTCTATTACACCAACCCAGAGAACGGCAAAGCGGCAATGAAAGCCTTCTTCGTAACCCGTATCGGTGACGTGTTCTTGGCTATCGGCATGTTTATCCTGTACAACGAATTGGGTACCTTAAACTTCAGCGAAATGGCACAACGTGCGACTCAGTTGTCTCCAGAAGGCTTATCGATGCTGAACTGGGCAACGCTGATGTTATTAGGTGGTGCGGTAGGTAAATCAGCTCAGCTGCCATTACAAACATGGTTAGCCGATGCGATGGCGGGTCCAACGCCAGTATCTGCACTGATCCACGCCGCAACCATGGTTACTGCGGGTGTGTACTTAATCGCGCGTACTCATGGTCTGTTCCTATTAACCCCAGACATTCTGCACTTAGTGGGTGTTGTGGGTGCGGTAACATTGCTGTTTGCAGGTTTCGCAGCACTGGTTCAAACGGATATCAAACGTGTTCTTGCTTACTCGACTATGAGCCAGATTGGTTACATGTTCTTGGCTCTGGGCGTACAAGCATGGGATGCGGCAATTTTCCACTTAATGACGCACGCCTTCTTCAAAGCGTTACTGTTCCTGTCCGCAGGTTCGGTGATCATCGCGTGTCATCACGAGCAAAACATCTTCAAAATGGGTGGGCTGCGTAAGCAAATTCCATTCGTTTATATTGTGATGTTAATCGGTGGTAGTGCATTGGCCGCGTTGCCTCTGTTTACTTCTGGCTTCTACAGTAAAGATGCCATCTTGTGGGGCGCGAAAGTGGATGGGCAAACTGTGCTGTTATGGGCGGGTATCATCGGTGCATTAATGACCGCAATTTACACCTTCCGTATGATTTTCATCGTCTTCCACGGTGAAGCAAAAATCAAAGCGCATAAAGTTAAAGGCATCACTCACACTGTACCACTGGCTATTTTGGCAATCCTTGCAACCTTCGTGGGTGCGATGATCCACCAGCCATTAGAGGGCGTATTCCCTGCAAAACCTATGGAAGCTGAAGACGGTAAACTGTTTATCGAAGCTATCTCGGGTGGGTTTGCTATCGCAGGTCTGTTGATTGCGACGTTCCTCTATCTGTTTAGACGTTCTATCGTTGATGCGATTGCGAAAACAGCAATTGGTCGTTTCTTCTCAACGTGGTGGTACCACGCATGGGGCTTCGACTGGTTGTATGATGTAATTTTTGTAAAACCTTTCAAAGGAATTGCATGGTTACTCGAAAGCGATCCGATTAACTCACTGATGAATATCCCTGCACATCTTTCACGTTGGGCAAACAAAGGGCTAGCAGTGAGTGAAAACGGTCAGATCCGTTGGTATGTTGCCTCTCTGGGGCTGGGTGCAGTGCTGATTCTTGCTCTGCTGCTTTTGGTTTAATTAAGGGACACATTGCGCCATGCAATTATATTGGCTAATACTTATTCCCTTTATCGGTGGCCTGCTAAGCTGGCAGGCAGACCGATTCAGTCACCGCGCACCTCGTTGGGTTGCGCTGGGGACAATGGGGATCACGCTTATCCTTGCGGTACTATTTTGGGCCCAAGGGGATTATTCGCTGGTTAACCCGCAAGGTATTCCAGAGTGGCAAAATACATACTCAACGGAATGGATCCCTGCGCTAGGTATCAATTTCTCGTTAGCGGTTGATGGATTATCGCTGTTGATGGTGGTGTTAACCGCCATCATGGGCGCGTTTTCAATCCTCAGTTCGTGGAGCGAGCAGCAAGAGAACCAAGGTGCTTATCACTTTAACCTGCTATGGATTATTGCAGGTGTGATGGGGATCTTTACGGCAGTTGACCTTTTCTTATTCTTCTTCTTCTGGGAGATGATGTTGATCCCGATGTACTTCCTGATTGCGAATTGGGGACACAAAGGGTCAGGTAACCGCCAGCATGTTAAGGCAGCGACAAAATTCTTTATCTATACGCAAGTCAGCGGTTTGATCATGCTGGTGGCGATTATCGGCTTAGTTATCCTTCACTGGATTGCGTTCAATGAGCTGACATTCGACTATAACGCGTTGCTAGGTACTGAAAGTGCGTTGTCAGGTACGGCGAGCTTCTTGTTGATGCTGGGCTTCTTTATTGCTTTCGCAGTAAAAATGCCATTAGTGCCATTCCATGGGTGGATGGCAGATACCCAAGAACAGTCGCCAACGGCGGGTTCTGTCGATATCTCCGGTATCATGCTGAAAACAGCCGCATACGGTTTGTTACGTTTTGTACTGCCATTGTTCCCTGAAGCTTCACTGCAATTTACACCAGTGGCAATGACGCTGGGTGTGATCAGTATCTTCTACGGTGCATGGTTAGCATTCAAACAGACGGATATTAAACGTTTAGCGGCGTACAGTAGCTTATCCCATATGGGCTTTGTTACCGTGGCTATCTACGCAGCATCGACACTGGCCTATCAAGGTGCTGTGGTGCAAATGATCACCAACGGTCTGTCGGGTGCGGCGCTGATTATTATCAGTGGTCAGCTGTACGAACGTACTCAGACTCGTGATATGCGCATGATGGGTGGATTATGGAAGCGCATCAAATGGTTACCGGGTTTATCCCTGTTCTTTGCCGCAGCAACCTTAGGTATGCCGGGCACAGGTAACTTTATCGGCGAATTCATGATCTTCTTCGGTAGCTTCAGCCAATTCACATTAGTGACCTGCATTATGGTGTTTGGTGTGGTGTTTGCCTCTATCTATGCACTATGGATGATGCAGCAGACTTACTACGGAACGCCGAAATCAGAGACTGAACTGAAAGGGCTAACGGCTCGCGAGTTTGGTGTTTTACTGGTTCTGGCGGCTTTATTGGTTATCATTGGTTTCTACCCGCAACCTATCTTAGATACGTCTGCGGGTTCGATGGAAACACTGCATAACCTGTATTCTGCTTCACTTTCAACACAAGGGTAGTAATTCGCCATGACAATAACAACTTTAGAATTGTTAGCAATGCTGCCGTTAATCCTTTCTGGATTGACCGCAGTGATTGTGATGCTGTCAATTGCGTGGCGGCGAGATCATTTAACCAGTGCCGGAATAACGGTTGTTGGCTTTCTCCTGACATTTGTTTCACTGATTTGGGTTAACGGCTATGCCATTCCTACATCAGTGGGCGAAGAAGCATTACTGCCAAGAGCAGTGACTTCATTGCTGTTAGTTGATGGTTTTGCACTGTTCTACTCAGGACTGGTTCTGATCGCAGGTATGGGTACCGCTATTTTTGCTTATCATTGGCTAGAAGGCTTTAATGATAACAAAGAAGAGTTTTACCTCTTATTGAGCATTGCGGTGACGGGTGGTGTTCTGCTGGGAATGTCGAACCATATGGCTTCGATGTTCATCGGTATTGAATTGATCTCTATTCCACTATTTGGTCTGGTGGCTTATACCTTTGAACGTAGCCGTACTTTAGAAGCGGGTATCAAGTATATGGTGTTATCCGCAGCAGCGTCGTCATTCCTGCTGTTTGGTATCGCTTTATTATACGCAGAATCAGGTAGCTTAAGCTTCAGCGTCGTCGGTCAAAGTTTAGCGAATAGCAGCATTCACGCGCCACTGATTTTAGTTGGTTTAGGTATGATGATTGTGGGCTTCGGCTTTAAATTATCGTTGTTCCCATTCCAACTATGGACGCCAGACGTTTATCAAGGTGCGCCTGCGCCAGTTGCCGCTTTCTTAGCAACGGGCAGTAAAATCGCTATCTTTGCGGTGTTGGTTCGTATCTTCTTAGAAGCACCGATTACGCATGTTGATGGCATCGCACAAACAGATACATTATTAGCGGTTGTTGGTGTGATTGCGATTGCGTCAATCTTGTTTGGTAACTTACTGGCATTGACTCAGAAGAGTGCGAAGCGTCTGCTTGGTTACTCATCTATCGCTCATATGGGTTACTTACTGGTTACATTGGTGGCAATGCGTGTTGATGCCCAATTGGCACAAGTCACCATTGCTATCTACCTGGTGAGCTATTTGTTAGCGAGCTTGGGTGCGTTTGGTGTGGTTAGCGTGATTTCGAGCCCATACCGTGGTGATGACCAAGATGATTTCAGTGCATTCCGCGGCTTATTCTGGCACAAGCCAGTCTTGGCGATGGTGATGACGGTGATGATGTTATCTCTAGCGGGTATTCCTATTACGCTTGGGTTCATTGGTAAGTTCTATGCCATCCTTTCGGCCGTATATGCACAATTGTGGTGGCTGACAGGGGCTGTGGTGGTAGGTAGTGCACTTGGATTATTCTACTACTTGCGCTTTATGGCGAGCTTATATAGCCGTGATGCAGAACATGCAGACCGTTATACTGGTCCAGAAAAAATGACGTTGGGAACTGTGTTTGCGGCGCTCTGTGCGATAGCGGTTATCGTGTTTGGTCTGTGGCCACAACCGATTATTGATATTGCAACATCAACACTGCCAGCACTTAGCTAAGTTTTAGTAAACAGCTAGGTTTTAGTAAACAAGTCAGTTCTGATAAAATCCCCGTTACCTAACAGTAACGGGGATTTTTTTAATCCGGTAATTGTCGTTGATATTGGTATTCAATATCGTTCAAATAGGTCATTAGCATTTGGCTAACGGTTTTAATTTGGTCGAAATTCAAACACTCCTCTGAGACTCTTTCACTCATAAAACCGCACCAAGATTCCCAATAGGATTTTAAAGCGCCAGCTTGAGTGATAATGGTCTGTTTGTGGGCTTCTATTTGATTGATGTCATTGGCATAGCTCATAAGCTGTGAGATTCGAAATATATTATTATCTATCGTATTTATTTCTTCACGAGCCTCAATAATTTGGTCACTGATATAGATTCTTACATCAACAAGTTGACTAAATTCGAGACCATCGTCCACCATCGTTAATAAGTTACGAATATAACTAATAGCTGCTTTCAGAATGTCTTTTTTATTGGGCTGGATATCAATAGAATCGATAAGCTCTTTCCCTTGAAAATATCGGTCAAAGAAATCTGTAATTTTATGTTTTAATATAATATCTTCCGCCGCAAGGATCACAGAGAGATTGTTATTTAATTCATTAACCTTAGATTGCTTACTATTTTTAGAGTTGACGAGAAACTCTTTTTGCTTGGCATATTGCGAATGCTTTAGTTTGTTAGGTTCATTTAAATGAAAAACCAATAATGATTCTAATGTATAGCGTGTTTTTGAAATAAGCTTTTCAAGTTCGAATTTGACATCCATTAAGTCATCAACAAAGCCTGTCATCGCAATTTTTCGGCGAATATCGGATAGCTCATCATCATTATTTTCATATGCCAGTAATGCATAATCATCATTTTTAATAATATAGTTCAATTTGATTTTCAGAATGGGAACAGAGTTTCTAATCAGTTCATTGAGCCTTTCAATCTTAATTGCGATTTTTTGAATTCGACCATAAATAATATAATCATAGTTAAGAATGTTTTTATTAAAAGAGCTAATACTATTTGAAATACACCTTAATTGGTAGATATCAATGGAGGGTAACATAGGTAAATCGAGGTTATCATGCATATTAACGCCTTTTATTGTGAGTTTTTTTCATTGATTTGTAGCTCATCAAATAGCTTAATCAAATGAACTGAATAATCTTGAATAGAAGTCCAAGATGTGATGATACGTTTGAATTGCGTGATAAACCGGATCAGTTTTTCTGCATTGTTTATCCTTGCAAATATATCAATAGATTGTTTAATCTCTGTGAGGATGACGAGCCACATATAATCTAAGTGGTCAATAGCGAGACGTGCATCTTTAAATAAGCCTTCAATTTTATGCAAATTAATTTGAATATCAAAGATAGTTTGCTGTAGTAGCTCTTCTTGATGTAATTTATGATTTATTTCTTCGATTTCTTTAATTAATTTATTTTTTCTATCACGGATATTTTCTGCTTTTACACCAAAAATACTGCCTGTAATCACTAAGCCAATAATGCCCCCGGCAAGACCTGTAAAGCAAAGCTTAACATAGTGGCTATACTCCTGCTCTAATTGGTATAGTTCGTTTTTCTTAAAGGTGATAAGTTCTTTATAAAATGACTCGTTATTGCTGGGATCCTCGTTAGATTCTAATTGTTGATATAGTCCTTTTATTGTGAAGAGTAATGAATCTACATGGGTGTAGTCTGAAAGATATCCACCGGTAATATGAGCACGAAAATCTGAGACTGTATTTTTAATTTGAATGGTTTTAATCGATTGCTGTTTTATATCTCCTTTAATTAATTGCAAAATGCTTAACAGTTCAGTGGCAATTTGTTGATCATCGTTTTGATAGGTAATTTGGTTTAAATCGCTTTCAGATAAATCCTCTAAGCTGTCTGATATTTTTTGAATAATCGGCATGTGATTAATATATTCAAGAATTTGATCACCAGTTTGTATGATGTTACGACTTGTTAATGACAAATCAATGGATTGCTCTTTCACTTTGAGTTCAACGTTATCCCAGGTGTTAGCGTGTTTACGAATACTCAAAATCGCCTCAGTTAATTCACTAGCAGGCAGTAATGAATCATTTTCATCATTAATGCCGAACCATTTTAAAATATCAATTTCTTTGACAGGAAGGGTTAACGCAAACTGGACGTGTCGGTGAATATTAATTAAATCTTCGAGGGTGAATATACCTGCTGATCTTGCGGATAAGGAGTCTTGATTGGTTAACAATGCCAATGTTGCATCGCCAATGTTTTCCTTTTCAATAATTCTGTCATAGTTAGACTGAGTATTCATTCTGGATTTCCAATTAATTAAATAAAGATGGAGTGATAAAGTTAGAGAGCTAATTATCTTGTTGCCTTGATGATTAATGTATTGTTT
>NZ_JAERJY010000062.1:0-19386 GCF_018257375.1 Providencia sp. JGM181
GGATTTAATGGTTTTAATTATTTAATAACTTTTTATTTAACATTAATAACGAATCCATTTATGAGACTATAGTTTTATTTTGCTGAAAATCTGAATAATATATTATGAATATTTACGTAAATTAAACTTACATTGAGTTTAATTCTATCGCTGTAATAGGTTGTCTCTATATATAAACAAAGGTCGGCAAATAATAATTATTTACCGACCTTCTTATAATGAACAATCTAAAAATGAATAATTAAATTATTGATTTCCAGCGATTGTTAGCCAAGTGTGCACTACTGTGTCTGGGTTCAACGATAGGCTATCAATGCCCTCATCCACCAGCCATTGTGCGAAATCTTGGTGATCTGATGGGCCTTGCCCACAAATACCGACATATTTGTTCTGACGCTTCGCAGCCTTAATTGCCATTGACAACATTGCCTTAACCGCATCATTACGTTCATCAAACAATTCAGATACAACACCAGAGTCTCTATCAAGACCGAGGGTTAACTGAGTCATGTCGTTAGAACCAATGGAGAAGCCATCAAAATGCTCAAGGAACTGGTCAGCTAACAGTGCGTTAGATGGGATTTCACACATCATAATCACTTTTAAGCCATTCTCACCACGTTTCAGGTCATGTTTTGCCAGCTCAGCAACCACAGATTCGGCTTGTGCTACTGTGCGAACAAACGGGATCATCACTTCAACGTTAGTCAGGCCCATCTTATTACGAACACGTTTAACAGCGTCACACTCCAGCGCAAAACATGCACGGAAGCTATCTGACACATAACGCCCCGCCCCGCGGAAGCCCAGCATTGGGTTCTCTTCTTCAGGCTCATATCTATCGCCACCAACGAGGTTGGCATATTCATTGGATTTAAAGTCAGATAAACGCACGATCACGCGTTTTGGCCAGAATGCCGCGGCGAGTGTTGAAATCCCTTCCGTCAGCTTGCTAACGTAAAATTCAACAGGGTCATCATAGCCGACCATCATATTGCGGATTTCTGCTTGTAATTCTGGCGTCTGAGCATCGAACTCTAACAGCGCTCTTGGGTGAACACCGATCATACGGTTGATGATAAATTCGAGTCTTGCTAAGCCGACACCTTCGTTTGGTAAACACGCAAAATCAAATGCACGGTCTGGGTTACCCACGTTCATCATGATTTTGACGTTCAAATCAGGCATGTCGTTCACTTCTGAACTGTGGATTTCAAACTCCAATTTACCGTCATAAACAAAGCCAGTATCCCCTTCAGAACAAGAAATCGTGACTTCTTGGTCTTCTTTCAGGCGTTCAGTTGCATCACCACAACCAACAACAGCAGGGATACCAAGCTCACGCGCGATGATCGCCGCATGACAAGTACGACCGCCACGGTTTGTCACGATAGCAGCGGCTTTTTTCATGATAGGTTCCCAATCGGGGTCCGTCATGTCCGTCACTAATACGTCACCCGGCTGAATTCTATCCATCTCACTTAAGTTATGGATGACTTTAACCGAACCTGCGCCAATGCGATGACCGATTGCACGACCTTCAACTAAGACCTGCCCTCGGTCTTTCAGTTTATAACGCTCCATAACCTGTTGGTTAGAACGAACGGTTTCCGGACGCGCTTGAACAATATACAGACGACCATTATGACCATCTTTTGCCCATTCGATATCCATTGGACGACCGTAGTGTTTTTCGATCTGTAAAGCTTGGCGAGCCAGCTCTTCCACTTCGTGATCGGCTAAAGAGAAACGATTGCGTAGTGCTTCTGGCACATCTTCAATCTTCACTTGTTTACCGTGCTCTTTACTGTCGGCATAGACCATCTGCAATTTTTTAGAGCCTAATGTACGACGTACAATCGCAGGCTTATTATTTTGTAGGGTTGGTTTATGGACATAGAACTCATCTGGGTTTACCGCACCCTGTACAACCATCTCGCCGAGACCATATGCGGAGGTAATAAACACGACTTGGTCAAAACCAGATTCAGTATCGATAGTAAACATAACGCCGGAAGAAGCGAGGTCAGAACGCACCATTCGTTGTACACCCGCAGATAACGCGACGCCACGATGATCGTAGCCTTGGTGTACACGGTAAGAAATAGCACGGTCATTAAACAGCGACGCAAATACATGTTTAATGGCAACCAATACCGCATCAATCCCTTGAACGTTGAGGAATGTCTCTTGCTGCCCAGCAAATGAGGCATCAGGCATATCTTCAGCGGTTGCTGATGAGCGAACAGCGAATGACGCTTCTGCTTCACCTTCAGACAATTGAAGGAAAGCTTCACGAATATCCTGCTCTAATGCTTGCGTCAATGGGGTATCAATCACCCATTGGCGGATCTGAGCACCGGCTGCCGCCAGTTGGTTCACATCATCAATATCCGTTTCATCTAGCAGGTTGTAAATACGCTGGTTTACACCGCTCTGCTCCAGAAAATCATTAAACGCCTGTGCGGTTGTCGCAAAACCGTTTGGTACGGATACACCAAGATCGGACAAGTTGGTGATCATTTCACCGAGGGAAGCGTTTTTGCCTCCAACACGGTCAACATCGTTCATCCCTAATTGGTTATACCAAAGTACATTACACGGAGTAAGGCCATTTGTGGACATTGAAAGCGATCCTTTTATAGCAATTTAGTGACAGACAACAAATCGTAAAAAATCTCGTTGGCGAAAATTCGCCTCGCGAATAGACTAGCACAGACGTTATGGGAAGATGGACTGGTGAATCGTTCCATCAATTAATAAAATTTTTTTGTTCTAAAAATTGTTCAAAATTTGTCTATACTTCCCCCCAGAAATGATTTTTAAATGTTTATTCACTTACAATATTTTCCGAAACTCAGAAAAAACACGATAAAAAGAAGCCAGTTATGAGCGAATTAAATTCTATGAGTAAAAATGCCAGCCAAGTTCAACGTACCGTTTTTTTCATCTCTGATGGCACCGCAATCACGGCTGAAACGTTAGGGCATGCCGTCTTATCTCAATTCCCATTATCCTTTATTTCTTACACCTTACCGTTCGTTACTACACAAGCACGAGCGCTTGAAATTAAACAAAAAATTGACACTATCTATGCTGAAACAGACCTTCGGCCGCTGGTGTTTTATTCAATAATTTCCCCAGAAGTCAAAGAAATCATCACTCAAAGCGCGGGCTTTTGTCAGGATATCGTACAAAGTTTGGTCGCCCCAATACAGCGAGAAGTCGGATTAGAACCGGAGCCAAAACTCAATCGTACTCACGGGTTATCCATGCAGAATATGAATCAGTATGATGCCCGTATTGCAGCAATTGAATATACCCTCGCTCACGATGATGGCATTTCATTACGTAACCTTGAACAAGCGCAAGTAATCTTAATCGGTGTCTCTCGCTGCGGTAAAACACCAACAAGCTTATATTTAGCAATGCAATTTGGCATACAAGCTGCCAACTACCCATTCACTGCCGATGATATGGACAATTTACAGCTGCCTGCCGCATTACGTCCCTATACCCATAAACTTTTTGGTTTAACTATCAGTCCTGAACGTCTTGCCGCAATTCGTGAAGAACGCAGAGAAAACAGCCGTTATGCCTCGCTTCGCCAGTGTCGTATTGAAATTGCTGAAGTAGAAGCTTTATTTAGGCAGAATAAAATCAATTACTTAAATACTACCAACTACTCTGTTGAAGAAATTTCAGCCAAAGTGATTGATACGATGGGATTACAGCGTCGTATTTTTTAGCAAAATAAAATATAAAAAATTATTCATTCAACCCAAGTTGGTGGTTTGAATTTGAGCCAGTTTCGTTTATTGTGACCTTAGTCACTAATACGGCTGTACGAAATGGCCCAGCCGAGTAAAAGTTTTGAGAAACAAAATGCATAAAACAGATGAGTTACGAACTCAGCGAGTGGACAGTTTAATTACGCCACAAACACTCGCTGAGGAATTTCCGATATCCCAAGCAATCGCCGATAACGTGACAGCGTCACGCAAACGAATTGAAAAGATCCTATCCGGTGAAGACCCGCGTTTGCTGGTGATTGTAGGTCCTTGCTCTATTCATGACATTGATGCCGCAATTGAATACGCTAATAAGCTAAATACGTTACGTCAAAAATATCAAGATCGCTTAGAAATTGTCATGCGCACCTATTTTGAAAAACCGCGTACCGTTGTGGGCTGGAAAGGCTTAATTTCTGACCCGCATCTTGATAATTCATGCCAAGTGAACACCGGCATTCGTTTAGCGCGCAAGCTTTTGATTGAAGTTAATCAATTAGGATTAGCAACCGCTACTGAATTCCTCGACATGGTGACAGGACAATATATTGCTGACTTAATTAGCTGGGGAGCGATTGGCGCTCGTACCACCGAAAGCCAGATCCATCGTGAAATGGCATCAGCGCTCTCCTGCCCTGTTGGTTTTAAAAATGGTACCGATGGTAATATCAATATCGCTATTGATGCTATTCGTGCCGCCAAAGCGCAGCATATGTTTTTATCACCAGATAAGAGCGGGCAGATGACAATCTACCAAACCAGTGGTAACCCTCATGGGCATATCATTATGCGTGGTGGCAAGAAGCCTAACTATGAAGCGCAGTACATTTCACAAGCTTGTGAAAAATTAAATGAATTTGGTTTAGCTGAGCATTTAGTGGTGGACTTCAGCCATGGTAACTGCCAGAAAATTCATCGTCGCCAATTAGATGTGGCGCAAGATATTGCTCAACAAATTAAGCAAGGCTCCACAGCAATTAGTGGTGTAATGGCAGAAAGCTTCTTAAAAGAAGGCAATCAAAAAATCTGTGCAGACCAACCTCTAGTTTATGGTCAATCGATTACCGATCCATGTTTAGGCTGGGAAGACACTGAACAATTGATTGAAATACTGGCTGACGCAGTTAACTTCCGCTTTAAATAACCTTTTTCATCCAAAAATGCCCCCTGCGCTTTGGCTTATTTTCAATCTAAAGCGCTTATTTTCATTCCCCGCCCAAATCACTCACCACAAACATATTCATTCAATGAAATAATTAACCCATTGTTTTAAATAAAGCAGCATTATTAACTAAAAAATACTTGATACAGCCATTTTATTAACGATAATGATTCTCGTTTTTAACTATAAGCCACCCAAGATAATTTTTTATTATCTCGGTAGCCAGAATCATATTACTCAGGAAAGGATTTCCTAATGGCGTTTACATTGAGATCAGCATCAACTTCAGATGCTTCACACAGCAAAGCATTTTCTTTATCAACATTAACCGTCGCCCTTGCTATGACTGGGTTCAGTACCATAACCTTAGCCGCTAACGACGTGATCCACGTAACCTCTACCCCTCTAAATAACGAAAAATTTGCTGTTGCCGAACAATTTGAGGTCATTGATACTACAGCACCAGAACAACAAACTGCCTCATCTGCTCTCGATTTATTAAAGGGTCAAGCGGGTATTTTTGTGACTGGAGCAGGTAGTACCTATGGGCAGTCAGTGCAGATGCGAGGCTACGATTCACGTGGCGTAAAAATTATGGTGGATAATGTTCCCCAAGATTTTTATTCAGGCTTATTTGATGCCACCTTCATTGATCCATCATTGATCAGTAAAGCTTATATTCATAAAGGCGCATCTTCTGTACAACATGGAAGCGGCGCACTGGCTGGAGCTATTTCCATCAAAACGTTAACGCCATCGGATATTCTTGAGCCTGACCAAAAATTTGGTGGTCGTTTATTCAGCGGAATGAATCGTAACGACCACAGCTATCATGCGGGAGCCACGCTTTTAGGGCATTTAGGTCCACTAGATGGCGTCATCAGTTACACTCAACGGAAAAAACAGCTCGCTAGCTCTCCTGTCTCTAATAAGTATGACCATCATGAATCTGTGCATAACTGGTTACTCAAAACAACGTGGTATGCGCTTCCGGCCTATTCTATTGGTTTGCAGTACAAAGAATACCGCAATGATGCCATTGACTTGAAGCAACCCGAGGTCATTGACACCCGTCAACCTAAATTTAAAAACTCCCCGCATCAGAGGGAAACCATACAAAAAGACATTATCATTGACCAAAATTTCACACCTGATAATCCATTGAATTGGCAGGCAAATTGGTCGATTTACTACACCAACCTTCATCTTTCACAATTAGATTTACAGAAAAAATCAAACATTTTTACGTCATACAGTTATGATACCGAAACACGTAATCAATACACCTATGGAAGTCAGTTTTCTAATGACTTCTCCATACATACGCCACGTTTAAGCCATCACGTTCAAAGCGGAGTTGATTATGTTCAGCAACATCAAGTGTCTAATGAATATGCTATAAGCTACCCTCCAGCTGAGATTTCGAATGCTTCTGCGTGGTTAATCAATGATGTAAGCCTAAAAAGTATACCTGTGACTTTGTCTGCGGGAACCCGTTTTACCCATTACAAAACTGCGCGTGAAAATGTTGGCAAACAGCAGCACAACAATTGGTCATCACGTTTTGCCGCTACCGTCACACCAACGAGTTGGGTCAAGTTACATTCATCCTATGCCGAAAGTTATCGTGCCCCACGTCTCTCTGAACTCTACAATAACTCCAACCATTTTACTGTTCCCATACTCGGTCTTGTCTCTGATTTCCGCCCATCTCCCGATTTAAAACCAGAGACAAATAAAACGGTTGAGGCTGGATTTGTTTTCAGTTTTGATAATTTTGTTTTGCAGGGCGATGAACTGCAAATTGGCTCAACTTATTTCCATACAAAGTCAAAAAATCACATCGTGACCGGCGGTAATTTTAAGAAGGTCAGTGGAAACTGGTTCCCATCGCAAATATTCTTGGAGAATATTCCATCTGCAACGATATCCGGGTTTGATAGCCATATTCGATATTCAAATGAGTGGTTTGACGTCAATATCAACCACAATATCACTGACGGACGAGAAGATGATACGCATTATTCCCTATCGTCCATTCGCCCTGAAACACTGATAATGCGTTTCAATGCACCAATTGCAAACAGTGGCGTCAACGTGGGTTGGTTTGGTGAATTTACCGCAAAAACTAAATTCATGGGGAACTCACAATATCAATCATCGAACCAAAATACAGAGAACGGGTTAGATCGCAAACACCGTGAAGTGATTCAATATGCAGGTTATGGCGTTCATGATTTTTACGTAAACTACAAAGCCGACCAATTTGTCAAAGGGCTAAATACCACCCTGACCCTGAAGAATGCATTTGATAGAGACTATGTCTCTTCTATGGGCGTACCGCAGGAAGGTCGTAATTTTTATTGGAATGTGAATTATCAGTGGTAATTAATCAGTAACTACATATTGAAATCAGGTTCATTTATCCCAATCTTAAATTTCACGGGTAAATGAACCTTTCAATACATCCCACTATTGTTAAGAAAACAATTTACCTCGGAATTTCCTGTTAATTGTTATATTACCTTGAGTTACTTTGCTCATAATTACATCAAATAAAAATTCAATAATTTACTTGGTTAATAAAATAGAACAGCACCAACAATAAATTTGAACAAGTCTATTGGCAAGCTAAACAAGCCTATTTTTAACCATGAAAACAAACATAACTAACTGTATTTAAATACATTTTAACATTCATCAGTGTATGTTTATTTTTTCGCATTTCAATGAAAACTATCGTAACAATAGTTATTCTCATTCAAAAACCGCACGATTAGCCTATCGATATATCGGAAAAAAAGGAAGAATAGACCATAATTTCATGAGTTATTATTAGTTATTAATGAACAATAGCCTACTAGAGTAGGAGGTAGATATGTCAGAAAGTGTAGTCAATGAAATCATTAGATGGCTTGAAAGCCAATTACAACGCAATGAAGGCATCAAAATCGATACTATCGCGGATAAAAGCGGATATTCGAAATGGCATTTACAGCGTGTATTTAAAGAGCTTAAAGGCTGCACGCTAGGCGAGTATGTTCGTAAACGTCGCCTGCTAGAAGCTGCTAAATCATTACGTGAAGGCAACTTACCTATTCTAGATATCGCGTTGCAATATGGCTTTAGCTCTCAAGCCACATTTACGCGTATTTTCAAGAAACATTTTGATACTACCCCTGCTAAATTCCGTCAAGCGGGTGAATTACCAGAATGCAAAACTTTTATGACTTGCAATTGCCATCATTAAGCGCGCATTAGATTTTCGTTACACCCTCAAACACCCATTCCAACGAAATCTATATTTTGAGCCGATAATTATCGGCTCTTTTTTTATCTCAGCTCGTTAACGAGCCAATTTTCTAAATCTGCAAACTGTTCAGCCAATGCAGGCCACTGCGTCTTCATTTGAGTCATTAACTGACGGATGGTTTCCGCTCGATAAACTTGTCCCACCAATTGCTGGCTTAACCATTCCAATGGGGATGGTTCGAGACTGTCGGTGAAAAATTGGCAACGCGTGATCACGCCTTTTTCAATATCAAAATGAAACTCAATACCGCCCCATGGGAATCGAGTATCCGCCATATGACTAAAAGCAGGCGCTTGCCCAAAGTTCCATTCCCAACTACTTTGCTTCGCAAATGTCTCTGCAAAATTAGGTAAATCAGGGAGTTTCTCTGGTGAGATATATTCTGGCTCGACGGTTTCACCATAATAGCTAAAGAAGCTATTTATGATCCCTTCGCACACTTTTTCATGGGAAATATCAGGTACTAGCTCATTTAAATTGGCAACGCGAGAACGTACTGAGGTGATCCCTTTGGCTTGCAGTTTTTTAGGATCAGGATTGAGGTAATTTGCTAATCGACTTAAATCGGTATTAATCAGTAAAGTACCGTGGTGGAAGCCACGATCTTTAGTTTCACGGTAGGCTGAGCCTGATATTTTTCGTGGACCATTTTCAGTTTCGAGGACTAAATCATTGCGCCCCGAAATTTCAGCGTGGATCCCGACTTTTGCCAGCCCATCCACAATAATTTGAGTTGAAATGGTTTTATCATATTCCGGTTTCCCTGCCATAAAGGTAAAGCAGGTATTGCCTAAATCTTGAAATACAGCCCCGCCACCACTACTACGACGCGCTAACCGAACATTATCTTGTTCCATTTTACGGGTGTTACACTCTTTCCATGGGTTTTGAGCGCGCCCGATGACCACCGTATCGGCATTACGCCATAGGAACATCACGCGTTGGTTAGCTGACATTTGGCGAAAAATAGTCTCTTCAACCGCTAAATTAAACCAAGGATCGAAGGATTCAGAGATAAATAAACGTAATGTAGACATTCGGCTATCCTAAAAGCAAAACTTGCCCCTAAGATAGCATAATCATTGAGGAATTAATGAGGAATGAAGCGAAATTAGATGCGCCGCGCCTGCCAAAACACTTTTCGCCAATAGCTATTATCCATCGATGAACGCATCACACCTTTACTGGTCGATGCATGAATAAAGGTGTTGTCAGTATCGTAAATCCCAACATGCAGGCCGTTTTCCCCTGATCCCGTTTTAAAGAATACAAGGTCACCCGGCATTAAATCCGATTTATCAATGCGCGTACCTAAACGTGTTTGGTCAACCGTCGTACGCGGGACTTCAATCGCAAAGCGATCGCTGAATGTTCGATAGACAAAACCCGAACAATCCACACCATTTTGGCTCATGCCGCCATAGTGATACGGCGTGCCATACCACTGGCTCAGTTGGTCTTTGAGCTGAGCGATAGTCATTATAGGATCAGACAATTGGGTTTTCATTGGCGGTGCTGACGTCCGTTTTACGGATGAAGAGCAACCAATCAGCACGAGGCAACACAGCAATGGTAGGTATTTGAGATTCACTATCATAGCGTACCTTATAGATAACCAGCGGGCATAGATAACCACAAAATAATAACCTTAAGTGATATCTTAATACGCGAGACTATAATATACAATAAACAACAGTGCAGCGCATAAAAAACAAACACCTAAGGCTAATTATCTGATGCTATTTAGCTTTTTTCGTTAAAGGCTTAGAAGGTCGACTGATCAGCCATACGCCTAACAAAATAAATGCAATCCCCGCCGCTTTTAACACCGTTGCGGGTTCATTGAACCATGGCAACACCACCGCCAATATGTAAACAAACACATAGCTGAGGCTGATAAGTGGGTAAGCTTTATTGAGCGCAATATATTTTAATGCAAATAGCCAGCACAGCATCGATAGTGCATAGCAGACTAACCCAACAAAGATAGTCCCCAAACTTACCGCATTATCTGCCAGCCATTCTAGCTGTAACCAGTGCCAACCCAACGTGAATGAAGGTAGCTCCACAACCCCCGCTTTCAGGCTGAGTTGTGCGACGGTGACTAATAGCGCACTACCGAGTACCCATAAGTATCCTTTATTCATACACTTATACTCATCAGTAGTATTCCTATCATGATTGAGGCAACTCCGAGCCAATGGTTTAGTCCAGTTTGCTCATGGTAGACAAATTGCCCTATCAATGTGACTAAGACAAAATTAATACTGAGCATCGGGTAAGCAATACTGAGTGGCATTGTTTCCAATAACTTTAGCCAAAACAGCATCCCCAATCCCAGCATTAATACCGCCAGCATCAGCCAACGAATGGCAGATGCGGCTTTATTATGTTTGTCTCCTTGCCAAGTTACAACGGCTTGCTTTTGGGCAATTTGCCCAATGCAAGTCAATACACTGACAAGGAGTAACAGAAGTAATTGCGCTATCATTGTTTATGGTAAACCACTATTGCCATACGGGAATTCTTAATGACTTCATCCGGCTTCGGAATGTCTGGCAACCCTTCTTTTTTACCTAACAAGAACACCACGGTGACCTGCCCTTCTTGGCGAGCTTTTGCCAGCCATGCCGCAAATTCATCTGGTTTAACCAAACGATGCGCACTGTCTGGGTATTCCAAGCCATAGGTTAATTCACCGCTGCTATTATAGAGATAAATATTGGAATTTTTGGTTTCCCATGCCAGCCCCGCAGCTACGCCGACGTTACTTGCCATCAAATATTGGCTATTCATCAAGAGATCATGATTTTGATGAATAAAATTCTGCGGTAACTTCGAATCAATAGTGTTATTTGGTAATGCACTACCAATACATAAGCTGACCGCCAATGAGCAAGATGCCGCCCACAGCCAATATTTCGCATTTAATACGGTGCAGAGATAGCCGATGATCGCCCAAATGGAAAACGCCACAACCCCCAGCACCATTTTTGACCATTCATCATGCTCATAGAGAGGCTTTTTGATCACGCTGCTAACGATAATTACCGCTATCACGGCGGCAATCCCGATAACAATGTTAATAATTCCGTTGGCTTTCAATGCCTTCATGGTGCCATTGCGCACACAATCCACACCATATTTCGCCATTAGCAGCGCTAATGGCGCCATAAATGGCAGCATGTAAGTTGGTAGCTTCCCGCGTGAAATACTGAAGAAAATCACCGGAGCCACAAACCAACATAATAAAAAGAACATATCTGGGCTAGATTTACGCTCTTTCCATCCTTTAATTAATGCGCCAGGTACTAAGCCCATCCACGGAATAGCCCCAAGTAAAATAATCGGAATGTAGTACCAGAATGGCGCGACGTGCTGAGCATCATCCGCCGTAAAGCGTTTCACATGCTCAATCCAGAAGAAGTAATTCCAGTAATCCGGTTCCTGTTTGGCGATTGCCAATGCCCATGGCAAGCTAATGATCACCGCAGTGATAATCGCTAATGGACCATATTTGAGCATTTCAAGGAAACGTTTTTGATACAAGGTGATAGGCAGCATCACGATGACGGGAATGGCTAAGGCTAAAAAGCCTTTAGTCATAAATGCCATACCGCAAGCCAAGCCAAGAGCGCCCCACGCGGCGAGTTTGGTTTTAACCTCTCGAGCCTTCATTGCCCATAAGCAACAAAACATACTGGCGGCTATCCATAACGATAGCATCGGGTCGAGAACGCTGTATGTCCCTACGGCAAACACCAAGAACATCGAGATGTAGATAAAGCTTGCCACATAAGCAACATGGCTATTACGCCACATCATTTTTGCCATGCGGTAAACCAGCAGAGTGCTCAATAAAATACAGAAAACAGAACCAAAACGAACGGCAAAGTTTGTGTCACCAAAAATCATTTGGCTAATATTGTTGATCCAATACCCCGCTACTGGTTTCTCAAAGTAACGAATATCCAGCATGTACGGCACGATCCAGTCGCCGCGTTGTAGCATTTCGCGACTGATTTCCGCATAACGGGTTTCATCCGGCTGCCAAAGTAAACGACTGTTTAACGGCAGCAAATAGGTCAAGACAAAAAAAAGAGCCAGCAGAGAGGCTCCTACTTTGCTCGCTCGGTTATTCAACATGGGTATTTTATTCCTCTTCTTGGCAGCCCAGCCAACCTTCTCGTCCCGGGAATGGGGCGCGAACCACTCTTCCTTTTGGAAGCGTATTGATGTCTTCAGGCAACAATTCACTCAATGTACAGAATTGGATTTCTTCTTGCTTAATTCGTTCCAATAATTGTGAAAATTGTTGTGACTTTGACATTCCTTCCACTTCCGTATGGATAGTATAAACCGGAACACCTTGGTCATCTTTAATTGCTTGAAGAATAAAATCATTAAATTCTTCGTCTGTTACCACTGTACCAACGACTTCATCGTAGGTCGGTAACGTCACAGGAATTTGCACTGTTCCCAATGAACCATCACGTAAGATAGGTCTAAATGGGAATTTTCCACGGCAGTCGCTGTTGTAGTCAAAATTAAATCCTTGTTTAACTTCGAGTACACGCTCGTCACCACGCCACCCTGCTACCGCAGAACAAGTGACTCGTTGACCTGTCGCGTGCTGCAATGCATCGACACCCAATTTCACTTGTTCAGTGAGTTGAGCCTCGCTCCATTTAGCCACTTTGGCTTGCCATCCTTGATGATCCCATGCATGTAAGCCGACTTCGTGCCCAGCTTCCAAGGTCTGTTTCATCAGATAGCCTAAATCTTTGGCGATTTTTTTACCTGGCCACGCAGTACCCGCCAGTAAAATATCCAGACCATACAAAGATGCCGCATTTGACCGTAGCATTTTCCACAGAAATTTAGGACGCAAAAGGCGCCATAAATGGCGCCCCATATTATCGGGTCCTACACTGAAGAAAAAGCTGGCCTGAATATCATGCTCTTTGAGCACTTTAAGTAATTGAGGAACCCCTTTCAATGTACCTTGATAGGTGTCCACATCGATTCTCAAGCCAACTTTTTTCATTATTTTTTGCTTTCCAGCTCTTCTACAGCACCCTGTAAGAAGAAGTCTAATGTTTCTTCAATGGTATCTTTCATGTCGATAGTCGGAACCCAGTCAAGTAAACGACGTGCATTTTCAACACTTGGTTTACGATGCTCAACGTCTTGGTAACCTTGACCATAGTAGCTAGCGCTTTCGATTTCACGGAAGCCAGCAAATGGAGGGAATTTGCTACGAGCCGGGTGTTTTTCGAAGCTTTCTAACAGCATTTCCGCTAACTGACGAATACTTGCTTCGTTAGTTGGGTTACCGATGTTGATGATTTGACCATCACATTT
The DNA here is from genome assembly GCF_018257375.1 of Providencia sp. JGM181. Classification (NCBI taxonomy): domain Bacteria; kingdom Pseudomonadati; phylum Pseudomonadota; class Gammaproteobacteria; order Enterobacterales; family Morganellaceae; genus Providencia; species Providencia sp. JGM181. Next base: position 13,631 of record NZ_JAERJY010000062.1, read on the forward strand.
GCCGTCTTTGTTTTCAATGATGCGGAACAGTGCTTCGATACCATCTTTGATATCTGTGAAGCAGCGTTTTTGTGCACCACCATCGACTAACTTGATTGGTGAACCTTCAACTAAGTTCAGGATCAGCTGAGTAATAGCACGTGAGCTACCAATACGCGCAGAGTTCAGGCTGTCTAAACGTGGACCCATCCAGTTAAATGGACGGAATAAGGTGAATTTCAGACCTTCTTTCGCGCCGTATGCCCAGATTACTCGGTCAAGTAACTGTTTAGATACAGAGTAAATCCAACGTTGTTTGTTGATTGGACCCACGATCAGACGAGATTCGTCTTCATCAAACTCTTTATCATCACACATACCATAAACTTCAGAAGTGGATGGGAAGATGATGCGTTTGTTGTATTTCACGCAGTAACGAACAACTTTCAGATTTTCTTCGAAGTCTAATTCGAATACACGCAGTGGGTTACGGGTATATTCGATTGGCGTCGCGATAGCAACCAGTGGCAGAATAACGTCACATTTTTTGATGTGGTACTCAATCCATTCAGTGTGGATGCTTACGTCACCTTCGATGAAGTGGAAACGAGGGTTACCAATGAAACGTTCAATTGCAGATGAACCAATATCCATACCATAGATATCGTAGTTGTCATCTTGTAACAGACGCTCAGTTAAGTGGTTACCGATAAAGCCGTTCACACCTAAGATCAGAACACGTTTACGACGCTTAACTTGCGCAGTTGGTTTAGCACCAACGCGAACATCAGTCACGATGCCCATTTCGTTAGCTAGGCGGTTGCCTTGCATGTATAAACCGGTTTCGCTTTGACCGCTAACGATTTCCAGTGCGCCTTGACCACAAGCAATACGCAGTGGGTCGCTAGATAATACGGTACCCGCAGCTTTACCTTGGTTATCGTCTAATACACGCGCACGCCATACGATCATTTTACGTGCACCTAAATAGGTGAACGCGCCTGGGTATGGTTCAGTCACTGCGCGGATCAGGCAGCTAATTTCTTTCGCGCTGCGGCTCCAGTCGATTTGACCGTCATCAGCACAACGACGACCGAAGTAGCTTGCTTGGCTCTCATCTTGAGCAACAGTTTTATAGCTGCCCGCTTCAATTAATGGCAAAGTTTTGTCTAACAGAACTTCCGCTGCTTCACGAACTTTAGCGTGCAGCGTCAGAGCAGTATCAGTGTCCGTGATAGCCACTTTTTCTTGCGCTACAATGTCGCCAGCATCAGCTTTAGCGACCATTTTGTGCAGCGTTACGCCAGTTTCGCTTTCACCATTTAACAGTGCCCAGTTGATTGGTGCACGACCACGGTATTTAGGCAGTAAAGAACCATGCAGGTTGAAAGCGCCTTTCGGTGCTAATGCTAACAGTTCTTCGCTTAACATATCGCGATAGTAGAAAGAGAAAATCACATCAGGTTTCATCTCACGAATACGTTCAATCCACAGTGGGTGGTTAACGTTTTCTGGAGCGAAAACAGGAAGTTCCATATCTGCACTGACACGAGCTACAGAAGAGTAAAAGTGGTTTTCATTTGGATCATCAGTGTGAGTAAATACTGCCTGAATATCAAAACCCGCTTTCTCAAGCGCTTTTATCCCTACACAGCCAATATCATGATAGGCAAAAACAATAGCTTTCATTAGTTTTCTTCCTGATTTTTGTCGGTTTTAAGGTCTGCACCGACGACTTTTTGAATAAAATAACGAGGTCTCGCGCGCACATCATTATAGATCCTACCGATGTATTCGCCCAATAATCCCATAGCAACAAACTGCGCGCCGATAAACATAAAGAGTATCGCAAACAGTGTAAATACGCCGTCAGCTGCCCAGCTCGCACCGAACAGTAAACGTAAAACAATTAACAACACTGCTAGCACAAAGCCACCAGCAGCGATAATGCTACCAACCACGCTTAACAGACGCAGAGGCGCAGTCGTTAAACAAGTTAATAAGTCATACATTAAATTAATCAGCTTCATAAAGCTGTATTTTGAATCACCAAACTCGCGTTCAGCATGCGCTACATCAATTTCGATGGTTCTACGCGCAAATGTATTCGCTAAAATAGGAATAAATGTGCTGCGCTCATGGCATTGAAGCATGGCTTCAATGATGTGACGGCGATAGGCACGCAGCATACAACCGTAGTCACCCATTGAACGACCTGTCGCCTTGGTGATCATCGCATTGATCATTTTTGATGCCGTTTTGCGGAACCATGAATCTTGGCGGTTAGCGCGACGAGTTCCAACAACATCATAGCCTTGAGCCGCTGTTTGCACTAAACGAGGGATCTCTTCCGGTGGGTTTTGTAAGTCCGCATCGAGAGTGATAACTAAGTCGCCATCCGCTTGATTGAAACCCGCCATGATCGCAGAGTGTTGACCATAGTTGCGGTTTAAAATGATCGCAATGACATGGTTATCTGGATTTTCAGCCGCTTCAACCAACATTTTTGCAGAACGGTCACTACTTCCATCATCAACCAAAATTAACTCATAAGCTTGAGTCAGTTGTTTACAGGACTTAATCGTACGTTCTAACAGCTGAGGCAAACTTTGCTCTTCGTTATAAACAGGGATTACCACTGAGACTTTTTTAATCTCATCAAATTCATCAGCTAATGACACTATTTTGACTCCAAAAGGACTGTATTAATCGCACTCACTACCCGTTCAACATCCGCGTCAGTCATGTCTGGGAACAGAGGCAATGAGCAAAGCGTTGCACTATTCCATGTTGATTCTGGTAATGACAGCTCTGGGTATTTTTCGCGGTAATATTTTTGCGTATGAGCTGCACGGAAATGTAACCCCGTACCAATGTTATGCTCTTTCAACTTCTCCATAAATGCATCGCGGTCAATACCACATATTGACTCATCAACACGCACCATAAATAAGTGGTTGGCGTGTAAATGTGGGTATTCTGGCACAGATAACATCTGTAATGGAGAGTCTTTCAGTAACTCACGGTAGCGTGCCGTCAGTTCAGCTCTACGCTGGTTTAAATGCTCAACGCGGGACAATTGTACTACTGCAATCGCCGCATGAATATCAGATAGGTTATATTTGAAACCCGGCTCAACCACTTCGGCTTGCGGTTTACGACCTTGCATTTGGCGATCAAACGCATCGACGCCTAAACCATGAAATTTTAATGCGCGAACACGCTGAGCGAGTGCATCGTCGTCAGTAGCGACTAAACCACCTTCCGCACAGGTCACATTTTTGATGGCATGGAATGAAAAAATGGCCGTGCCCTTCTCACCAATCCACTCATTTTTATAGCGTGTTCCGACTGCATGAGCCGCATCTTCAATGAGGAAAACGCCCGCTTTTTGTGCGATGGCACGTAGGGCATCTAAATCACAAGGAGCACCAGCATAATGAACAGGGATTATCGCTTTCGTTTTGCTCGTTAAGGCTTTTTCTACCGCTTCTGGCTGAATCATAAGGGTATCACGATCAACATCAATCATAACTGGCGTTGCACCTAGCAACTCAATCATATTGATAGTTGAAACCCATGTTTGTGACGGAGTGATAACTTCATCGCCTGGACCAATACCCAGCGCCATCAAAACAACATGCATACCAGCAGTTGCCGATGCAAGGGCAATCGCATGCTTGCAACCATAACGTTTGCAAAAATCTTCTTCTAATTGATGATTCTGTGGGCCTGTCGTGATCCAGCCTGAACGCAGAACGTTTTCTACTGCCTTAACCTCTTCATCCCCGATTGCTGGTTTTGAAAACGGAAGGAAATTGCTCATATTGTTTGTAGCCTAGTTTCATTATGAATAGGATATTCTAGTTAAAATTACTTTAACCGAACCTCAACACCAGTCATCATTACTGCAATAATTGCCGTGATACGGGCAATAAGAACACGATTAGCTAATTAGTATGATCGTTAATTTGCCATACTTTATTCGATGAGCTCTGATTGAGTTTTATATCAGCCATAAATACATCTGACAAATGACTTTCTGTCATGACATTGTCAGGCTCACCTGCATAGATAATTGCGCCTTTCTTCATCATCCAAATTCGACTTGCATTTTTATAAGAATGACTAAGATTATGTCCACTCATTATAACTGTTCCTGCGCAATGACAAAAACATTTCACCCATTTATCTAGCATTCCTTGCTGAATAATATCTAAATTGTTTATTGGTTCATCAAATAAGATTATTTTTCCGCTCAAACAGTCCCTATCCCATACCTGTAAAAATACAGCGACAATCCGAATTCGCTGCCATTCCCCACCAGATAATTGGTTAATAGGCTTAGATAATAATGGTGAAAGTTGGAAATCTTCGCATAACTCGCTAAAAATCGTGGGTGGAACAACATGCAGCTCAATAAACAAGGATAAGTATTGAAACACTTTTAAACTCGGCAAAACTCCTGTTTGCTGTGTGAGATACGAACGATACCTTGCAACATCCTGAACAGCATAATCCTTCAGATTGAGATTATTAAAAAAAATCGTTCCTGTGTATGATGTGCAACCACTCAACGCTGAAAGTAATGTGCTTTTTCCTGCCCCATTGGCACCTAATAGGTGTATCTGCTCCCCTGCAAAAACGGACTGGTTAATATCCCGTAATCGGTTTTCCACACTCAGATTTTGCGTTTCAATCATCACTGTTTTATTCATATTACTGTCGCCATGTATGATTTTTGACGAGAAGATAAATAAAAATAGGGGCGCCCAAGGTTGCGGTAATCACGCCAATCGGAATTTCAGCATTGTCTATCAGTAATCGGGACAACAAATCTGCAATTAATAAGCATAGCGCCCCAGCAATTGCACAGGCTGGTAATAAAAAACGGTTATCGGTGATCCCACTTAGCCTTAATATGTGGGGGATCACTAATCCTATAAAACTAATTGCCCCCGCAATTGCTACACTGAGCCCAATTAATATTCCGGTAATGATAATTAATATTAATCGCCAGCGATGCGTAGAAATACCCAATTGATAGGCTTGAATATCACCCAGTAATAAATAATTTAAAATTCGTCCCTGAGCTATTACCCAAAATAAAAACGGTAGGCAGGCAATGACTAATTCTATTTGACGCCAATCTACACCGCTGAAACTACCCATCATCCAATACAGTAATTGGCGTAAATCTAAATTACTGCTCATGTAGACCATCCATGTCATGCACGCACCGCTGATCACGCCAAGCGCAACGCCAACTAATAATAAGCTGGCGTTATTCAAATGTTGATGGCGAGCAAAATAGAGTAAAACACCCGTGAGAACTAACGCACCAATAATGGCACTTATGCTCACTAGCCAATAATAGGTAATGCCCGATGAGAGCAATACGGTAAAAACAACTGCAACCCCAGCACCGTTACTGATCCCTAACAATCCCGGCTCTGCTAATGGGTTCTCAAATAACGCTTGCATGATAGCGCCCGTTACTGCCAATGCTGCCCCAATGGTGATCACCGCAAGGAGTCTAGGTAAGCGAATTTGCCAGACAAATAATTGTGCAGAATCATCCATCCATTGGTTTGGCCAATACCAAATTTCCCCTGCACTGAGCGATAGCATTGCAATGATACAAAGACTCAGTAACAACAAAACAATCAAACCCATATCGGATTGATGTTGTTTTTTTTGTAAGTTTTTCAAGGGAATAGTCATTACATTTACAATAATTATCTTTTATTAAAAAATAAGCGCGTTTTATATAAGAG
>NZ_JAERJY010000063.1:0-19294 GCF_018257375.1 Providencia sp. JGM181
GACAGGAGCATAACAGAAATCAGTAATAAAACTGGAATGCCGCTATCAACAATTCGATTCAGATTAAAAAAGTAAAGTGTAATGTCGGCTTTTCAGATTTAAAAATATACGTACTTGCCATTAAAAAATATCGGTCGAATAACGATTAGAGAGTGATTTATGACAATACAAACATCTGAAATTACATCTGTCTCCTCAAAACGCACGACCTTTAAAGTCATGCTGGTTTGCTGGCTAAGCATTTTATTTGAAGGTTATGACGTGGGGGTGATGGGTGCAGTTTTACCCACACTCTCTGAATATAAAGAGTGGAATTTAACCCCTATTGAATTAGGCGCCTTGAGCAGTTATACCCTCGTGGGAATGTTCTTCGGTGCTTTTATTATCGGAACGTTAAGCGAGTTATATGGTCGACGACGCATGCTACTAATCTGCGTTACGCTATTTTCGTCCACCATGTTAGCCACCGCTTTAGCGCCAACACCTTGGTTTTTTGGATTAATGCGTTTTATCGGCGGAATTGGACTTGGGGGCGTGATCCCCGTAGCCGCGGCTCTCACTATTGAATATTCACCAACTGAAAAACGGTCGTTTAACTATGCCATTATGTACTCAGGCTACTCTCTGGGTATCTTATGTGCTGCGTTAGTGGCGATTGCGATTCTTAGCCAATTTGGTTGGCGTGGTGTGATGATGGTTGGATCGTTGCCCTTATTATTAATTTGGCCAATGTCCCGCTTGTTACCGGAGTCTATTGAATACCTGAATAACCGAGGGCAACACGAAAAAGCGAGAAAACTGGCGGAGAAACTTGAAGTTACCTATCACGAACCCGTGAAGCAAGAAAAGCAGGCTTCCCGTAGCTTAAAAGAAGTTGTCGCGATTATCTTTTCCAAAGATTACCTGCGAGCAACCTGCTGTTTTTGGGTCGCTCTGTTCTGTGGTGGCTTCATCGTTTACGGCTTAAATACGTGGCTGCCATCCATTATGCGTAAAGAAGGTTATGATCTCGGCTCCAGCTTAACTTTCTTAGTGGTGTTCAGTTTATCTTCTGCTCTAGGCGGGTTATTCCTCGGGAAAGTCGCCGATAAATGTGGCGCTCGCGGTACAGTTGCATTCTTCTTTATGCTAGGTGCAATGGGTATTGGATTGATGGTCTTCAAGCAAAATATCTATATGAATTATTTACTTGTGGGCCTCGCGGGGATTGGTTGTATTTCTGCGCCATTAATTTTGACGGGCTATGTCGCCCATTTCTATCCATCCAGTGTGCGGGCTTCTGCAACAGGTTGGACAATGAGTATTTCCCGTGTAGGTGCCATGTCTGGTCCCATGTTTGGCGCTTATATTGCCAGCCTTGGGGTCGCCAGCAGTTGGAACTTTGCCGCGTTCTCTGCGGTGACGGTAATAGGCGGTATTGCCGTAATGCTACTGCCAAGTAAACGCTTATAAACCCAAAAACAAAATCCCCTCGGTAATTTCGAGGGGATTTTTATCAATACCAATTACCAGAAACGAGCAATTTGTTCACGCAGAGCTTCTGCGGTGGCTTTTCCTTTTTCACCGACCAATGCGCGCCCAGCAATAAAGGCTTTGGCTTTGATACCTTCAAAAAGATGAATATCTTCCGGCACAATCCCCCCAGTTATCGACAATTCGAGGCCTAAATCAGAAAGTTGGCGCATTTTGGTGAGATCTTCAGGTCCCCAGCCCACGCCAGCGAGCTCAGCATCACGAGAACGGTGGTAAATCGCTTGTTTGATCCCTAAATCTACCCAGCGCTGAGCATCGTCTAATGTCCAGTTACCATACAGTTCAATTTGGATTTCACGCCCAAATTCATCCGCCACTTTTTTACATGCCGTGATAGTGGCAATATGCGCCGCTGCCGAAACCGTGATCCAATCCGCGCCGGCTTCGAACGCCATTTTCGATAAAATCGCACCACCATCCGTGGTCTTCATATCACAAACAATAATGTGTGATGGATGATTTTTACGTAATGTTGAAACCGCATTCATACCTTCCGCAAAAGCCAAAATAGTACCAATTTCAATCACATCAACAAAAGACTCCACATTATCAGCAACCGCCAGCGCATCTTTCAGATTTGTTTGGTCTAATGCAATTTGAATTAAAGGTTTAGTCATTTGATTATCCTAGTGTTTTAGATTAAATCGGGTATCTGGTGAATAACAGCTTAAGCCAATGCGGCATCAATCACCTGATAGACCTCGTCTGCGCTGGTGCAGCGGCGAATTTTATCGAGATCAATCCCCGTTTCGCTCTCTTCATCATCCAGTACTTGAGTCACTTCCATTAATCCTTCCATATGTTCATCAGAAGAACTTCCCGCGAGGGTAATAAGGACATCCACAGGCTCACTTTCCCCATCAAATACAATCGGTTCTTTTAATGTCACCAAGGCAAATGCGGTTTTTAAAACGCCATTTTCTGGGCGCGCATGAGGTAAGGCTAAATGAGGTGCAATACAGATATAAGGGCCTAACTCTTTGACGCTGCTAATAATGGCGTCATGGTAATCCGGCAAAATCGCCCCAGATGCGATGAGCATATCGGTGCCAATCTTAATCGCGTCCTGCCAATTATCCGCTGAGGCATGTAATTTAATGGAGTTGTTATCCATTAGAGATTGTTTGAAACCCATGACATTGCTCTCCTATCGTCATGGGCATACATCACTGAATCCCCATGACAAATTTAGTTATTGGATTTATTTCGACTCACTAAAGTTATTATGAATAATCGCCAGTAATTCATCGCCGAATGAGTTCGGATTCAACATATTCTGCACACCCAGTACAAATTTACCTTCCCCCGCATCCATTTCAGAAGAGAGATGCTTGGAAGAGACGATGATATCTGTATTCGCCAGTTTGGATTTGTAATCAGAAACCGCGCAGGAATCCATCACATGAGGGATGCCTTTGCCTTCAAGGTACTTGGCAATTTTCATTTTCATCATCATTGATGAACCTTGCCCATTACCACACACCGCAAGAATACTGACGGGTCTAGCGCCTGTTGAAATAGTTAGTTCTGTTGGTTCACTCAGCGCATTTTCAACACTCAGCTCTGCTTGTGGCTCCGCTGCCGTAGCGGCTTGCGCATCTTCTTCCGCACGCAATCTTTTCGACGCAAAGTACATGTAAACAAACGACAGTCCAATCAAGACAAAGAAGAAATATTTGGAGAAGGAAAGCCCCTGCATCACTGGTGGGAAAACTAACGCCCAGTCAGCCATGCCCATCCAACCGCTAAAATCCGTTCCTTGCTGGCTAAACAATGAAATCGCCCATGCAGACCCAAACACCTCAATGATCCCCATCACGAAACAGATTTTCATGACTGCTTTCCAGCCACCGAAATGGTTGGCAAATACCCCAATTGTCGCGTTGGAGAAGAACATCGGGATAAATCCAGGAATAATCATGATCGGGGAACTTAATCCCAACATAATCAACACCGCAGTAAACTGCCCCAACGCTCCCCACATAAAGCCGAATACCATGGCATTAGGAGAGAAGGCGTAAATTGCCGCACAGTCAATGGCGAGTACCGCGTTAGGAATAACGCGCTCGGAAATCCCTTTAAACGCTTCAGAAAGCTCGGCAACAAACATCCGCACGCCGGTAACAATAATCTGGATGGCAACCGCGAATTTCAAACCAGTTTCGAGAATATAGATGGTCCAATGGGTTTTCCCTGCCATTTCTTGCAAGTTAGTTAACCCAAAGGAAAGAAGAATGATGCCGAAGAAAACGGTCATCACAATCGCGGTGGCCGCGATGCTATCATGGAAAATATGCAACCATTTCGGTAGTTTAAGATTATCAACGCTATCGTTTTTATCACCGAGTTTATGGGCAATTTTAGTGGCAACCCATGATGCGACTTGCTGCTGGTGACCAATTGAAAACCCTGCCCCACCCGTGACTGATTCCGTTGGCTTGAACATAATATTGGATGAAATTCCCCAATACAGCGCCATGAGAACGGCTGAGTAAATAATGGTTTCCCACATACTGGTGCCCAGCACAAAATAGAATACCGCGATCAATCCCGCTTGCTGGAACATGATATGCCCCGTCAGCATAATGGTTCGGATCCCCGTAATACGGCGGAAAAGTACCAAAAGAATATTAATCGCCAATGCAATCAACACCGTATACCCAACCCATGAATAGTTATCCCCCATGGTTTCCATGGTGGCCATCATTGAGGTGTATGGGTCGATAACTGAACCGGTAAGATGATGATATTCTGACATTTTTGCAATGACAGGTTTGAAGCTGGAGACTAATGTATCGGCTCCCACTTGCACTAACATAAAGCCGACAATCGTTTTTATGGTTCCCTTCAGGATGGTTGTGCCATCTCTCTTTAGAAGCCAGTAGCCAATCAATGTCACTAATCCCAGTAATAACGGGGCTTTGGTCATCACTTGGCTGTAAAAAATATAGAATGAGTCATACAGAAAATCCATATTTTTACCCCTAAATCAAATTTAGTGTGAATTATTATCTTATTTAAAATTACATTACCCTGATCACAGACAAGCATTCTCACGCTATAATCAAACAGTTCATCAATTCAATCACTCAAACACATTTTGTAATCATAAGTAATCACCATTTGCTCATTTATGATTATTTAAAGTGACACTTTTTGACCAGTAAAAAACCCTACATTTGTTGAGCTGATCACAACAAATATAGTAAAAATCAATATTTACATATAGTTAAAGAATTAAATTGGCATGAGTAATTTTTGAATTTAGTGAGTTGACAATTTTCATTATAATCATATAGAATCAAATCTAATCATTTTGAGTCAAAAGTTATCATGGAATCGTGATTATAATAATCATCACTAAAGACGAAAAATGATTATACAGAAATAAGGCGCTACACATGAATGAGACACAAAGACATCATGAAATATTGTCTTTATTGAAAGAAAATCAAATCATTAACGTATCTTTTATCACAAAACATTTTGATATCTCGCCTGCAACTGCTCGCCGAGATATCGCCAAGCTGGATGAGCAAGGCAAACTCAAAAAAATACGTAATGGTGCAGAGCGCATTGAAGAAAAAAGACTCAGATGGTCACCGCTGAATATCAACAGCACCGATCATTATGAGGAAAAATCACAAATCGCTATGAAAGCGGCAGAACTTTGCCAACCGGGAGATAGCGCTGTTATCAACTGTGGATCCACCGCATTTTTGCTAGGACAGCAACTGTGTGGAAAAGGGGTTCAGATAGTAACGAACTATTTCCCTCTCGCCAGTTATTTGATTGAAGAAGAACATGAAGATGTGGTTCTCATTGGCGGGCAATATAACCGAACACAAGGTATTTTCCTCAATCCTGCATTAAGCACATTGATGGGATATGCCGGCAACTGGATGTTCACTTCAGGGAAAGGTTTAACCGAAACAGGGTTGTACAAAACAGATATGCTGACTGCGGTCGCGGAGCAACAGATGCTCGATCGTATTGATAAACTGGTTGTCGTTGTGGATAGCTCAAAAGTGGGAAGTCGAACGGGCATGCTATTTTGTCCTGCCGAAAAAATTGACTATCTCATCACTGGTAAGAACGCCGACCCGAAAATTATCAAAGCCATCGAAGCCCAAGGCACGCAAGTCATCCTTGTATAATTAGATTAACTATCTAATTCAACGAATTAACAAATTTATTCTGTATTTCGCCTTATTTTCATTAATAAGGCGCTAATCCCTTACATTTGAAATTCTGGATAGGAAAGGTGTTGCTATGAGTAAAGTAAATGAAATTACCCGTGAATCTTGGATTTTAAGCACATTCCCTGAATGGGGAACCTGGCTCAATGAAGAGATCGAAAAAACCGTCGTAGAACCCAACACATTTTCTATGTGGTGGCTGGGCTGTACAGGTATTTGGTTGAAAAGCGAAGGTAACACCAACATTTCCATCGATTTTTGGTGTGGCACTGGTAAAAAGACCCAGAAAAACCCACTGATGAATCAGCAGCATCAAATGATGCGCATGGGCGGTGTTGAAGCCCTGCAGCCTAACTTGCGCACCGCGATTTTTCCTCTCGACCCCTTTGCGATTAAAGATGTCGATGCCATTTTAGCGTCTCATGACCACGCGGATCATATTGACGTCAACGTTGCGGCAGCCGTGCTACAAAACTGCGGAGACCACGTTAAATTTATTGGTCCACAAGCCTGTGTAAACCTATGGACTGGCTGGGGCGTACCGGAAGATCGCTGCATTGTGGCCAAAGTGGGGGATGTGATTGAAGTTGGCGATATGAAAATTCGCGTGTTAGATTCCTTCGACCGTACCGCGCTAGTGACCTTACCAAAAGGCGTTTCTTCCTATGACAAAGCGATTTTGGACGGTATGGATGAACGTGCGGTGAACTACTTGATTGAAACCACAGGCGGCTCTTTGTATCACTCTGGGGATTCTCACTATTCCAACTACTATGCGGCGCACGGCAACCGCTACAATATTGATGTTGCCCTGCTTTCTTACGGCGAAAACCCGCGCGGCGTGACTGACAAAATGACCTCTTCCGATATTCTGCGTGCCGCCGAATCATTAGATTGCACGACGGTTATCCCATTCCACCACGACATTTGGGCTAACTTCCAAAATGACCCTCGGGAAATTGAAGTGTTGTGGAATATGAAAAAAGAGCGTCTGCAATATAAATTTTCCCCATTCTTCTGGCAAGTTGGCGGGAAATATACCTACCCAACCGATAAAGGACGCATGCATTATCAGCATTTCAGAGGCTTCCAAGACATCTTTAAAAATGAACCTGAATTGCCGTATAAAGCCTTCTTATAAGATGGTTATCGATTAAAAAAACAAAATCCGGTAAGGCATACCCTCTACCGGATTTTTATTATCTTTATAAAACTGCTAACTTTATGTTAATCACCAAAATCGTGATTAAGGGATCACGCCCAGCAATTTAAACCAGAAATAATCCAGCGGCACCAAAAGGAAAAAGGTCAAAATAAACAAGATAAGACACAACCTTACCCCATCCATTAACGGCACTTTGCCCATTCCCATCGCGACAACAATCGGAGATGCTTGATAAGGCAATAAAGGTGTCGAATAACCAATCACCTGCACCATCAGCACAGCAATCAACGGTAAGCCCGTGGCATTAGAGAGAGACTCCGCTAACGGAGTATACAGTGCAGGAACACCGTTTGCTGTCACCACAAAGTTTAATCCACTGGTCAGTCCTACTAAGCTACCAAAATCCATAAACGGGCTATTTGGATCCAGTGGCAGCATCTTTTGTAAGTAAGTACCAACCACCATTCCAACGTTGGAATAACTCACCAATGTTGCTAGGCTCAAAATCCCTGCCACATAGATACAAGTGCGGATATTCACCGCTTTAACAAACTCATCATTGGTGACAAAACCGACTTTAGGCAGCAAGCAGAAACATGCCGCGACTAATCCCACCCATGCTGGTGAAATACCATGTGTGGTATCCGTGATCCAGAAAAGCAACGTGACCGCCAGCACAACACCGAGCTTTTTCTCATCGCGGCTCATTGGCGGTAAGGTTTTTTGTTCAGCCACCTGCTGCAATTTGGCAGGAAATAGAAAATAGATACACAGCACCACCATTGCACCTTTAATCAGCCCTAAGATTGGCATGTGCAGGAACAGATAATTCAAATAGGAAAGTTTAAGGTGGTAGGTGGTTTCTATCGCCCCCGCCATGACGAGGTTGGGAACGTTCGCTGGCAGTACAGTTGCAGAAAGTTGGAAGGTACCAAAACCCACCGCCAGCGCTAATCCGATGCGCCCTCGACTGCCACTTTCTAGCCCGACTTTATCTGCTATTGCCATCACAATCGGCATCAATAACGCAATTCGTCCCATATTCGACGGCATAATAAATGCCAATCCATACGCGAGGATCACCACACCAATGATCAATGAGAGCCAGGATTTGGTGAAACGACCCGAGATATGCTGCGCGATCCGTTCCGCCAGCCCCACTTTATTGATGGCAAACCCAAGAATAAAGCCGCTTAAAACGAGCCAAAATGCTTCTGAGGTGAACCCCGAGAAAATCACATTGGTTGGCGCTAGATGTAAACATGCCGCTGCAGCTAAAAACAGTAATGCTACTAAATATTCTGGTAGTTTTCCTGTCGCCCAAAACCCTATCGTGATTGCGATGACAACCGCACTCAACCATTCAATCTCTGCCATCCACGTAACCTTCTGCTGATTTTTATTGTTGTTTATTATTGCTCAATACTGCATCAAGAAAATTAAGTATACGTGAAATTGATAGCGAATAGATGCATACCCAATCAACTAATTAGCATCGGATTATTATAGTTCAGTAGGGAAATTTTAATGGCGAATAATAATAGAAGGGCAATAAAAAGCCGGTGTACTTTGACAGGACACCGGCTGGATTTTTAAATCAGAGTGAGATTACTCAACAGTCACTGATTTTGCCAAGTTACGCGGCTGGTCTACGTCAGTTCCTTTGATTAACGCAACATGGTAAGAAAGCAGTTGCAGAGGAACGGTGTAGAAAATTGGTGCGATTAACTCTTCCACATGTGGCAGGGAAACAATTTTCATGTTTTCGCTTGCTACAAAACCAGCATCTTGGTCAGCGAACACATACAGCAAGCCGCCACGTGCGCGAACTTCTTCAATGTTAGATTTCAGTTTTTCTAACAGTTCGTTGTTCGGAGCAACGATGATAACGGGCATATCTGCATCAATTAACGCTAATGGACCATGTTTTAATTCGCCAGCTGCGTACGCTTCAGCATGGATATACGAAATCTCTTTCAGTTTCAGTGCGCCTTCAACGGCGATAGGGAACTGATCGCCACGACCTAAGAACAACGCGTGGTTTTTGTCTGAGAAATCTTCAGCTAACGCTTCAATCACTTTGTCTTGAGACAGCATGCTTTCAATACGTGCAGGCAGTGCGTGAAGCGCATGAGCAATACGCTCTTCCAGTTCAGGGTTTGCCCCTTTCAGGCGTCCCATATACGCCACCAGCATCAACAATACCGTTAACTGGGTTGTAAATGCTTTGGTTGAAGCGACGCCAATTTCCGCGCCCGCTTTGGTCATCAGCGAAAATTCAGATTCACGGACTAATGAAGATGCGCCAACGTTACAAATTGCCAGAGACGTTAAGTAACCCAGCTCTTTAGACAAGCGCAGAGCGGCTAGTGTGTCCGCCGTTTCCCCTGATTGGGAAATGGTGATCATCAAGCTGCCTTTACGGTGTGCTGGTTTACGGTAGCGGTATTCTGACGCAATTTCCACGTCACAAGGGATACCCGCCAGTGATTCAAACCAGTAACGCGCAACCATACCTGCGTTGTACGAGGTTCCGCAGGCAACGATTTGGATATGGTCAACTTTGGACAGAATTTCGCTAGCTTTTGGACCTAACTCGCTAAGATCGATACCATTATCTTGGTTAAAACGCCCTTCGAGAGTGTTTTTAATCGCCATCGGCTGTTCATAGATCTCTTTTTGCATGTAATGGCGGTATGCGCCTTTATCACCTGCATCGTATTGAACGTTCGATTCGATTTGCTCACGTTCAACTGGCGCGCCTTGCTTATCAAAAATACGCACAGTGCGACGAGTGACTTCCGCAATATCCCCTTCTTCTAAGTAGATAAAACGGCGAGTCACAGGCAATAATGCCAGTTGGTCAGAAGCTAAGAAGTTTTCGCCAACACCCAGACCGATAACCAACGGGCTACCAGAGCGTGCTGCGACTAATAATTCTGGGTTGCGGCTATCCATAATCACGGTGCCATAAGCGCCACGTAATTGCGGGATCACGCGCTGAACCACTTCCAATAATGTGCCGCCTTGCTGCTGTTCATGATGAACAAGGTGCGCAATCACTTCAGTGTCAGTGTCTGAACTAAAGATATAGCCAAGTTTTTTCAGCTCTTCTTTCAGTTCTAAATAGTTCTCGATAATTCCGTTATGAACAACGGCAATGTAACCCGAGGTATGAGGGTGAGCGTTACGCTCGCTTGGAATACCATGAGTCGCCCAGCGGGTATGCGCGATACCAGTTCCACCAGAAACCGGGTTCTTTTCTGCTTCTTCCGCCAGCATTTGCACTTTACCGACTTCACGTAAGCGTTGCAGATGACCTTCATGATCAACCACCGCCATACCCGCAGAGTCATAACCACGGTATTCTAAACGGCGAAGACCTTCTAACAGAATTTCCGCGATATCACGTTGTGCGACAGCACCAACAATTCCACACATATTAAGTTATTCCTAAATAAAGGGGGTCTTCCCCTCTTATTGTCGCAACCTGATTATTGTTCAGCTTTCGCTGCTCCCCAGCCTTGTAGAAACGGGGAATTTATTGTTTTATCTATTTGCTACTTTGTAGCGATTTTTATATTAAAAAAACTGACCGACATTGCTTAGACTGCTAATTCTTAGATAGCTGATTCATTCATAGCTAATCATAGGAGAGACTTGAATATCTCTCCTCTATATTTACTTATGTTTTATTTACTTATTTTTTCTTTACTGGGCGCTGCCAGTTTTTAATATGAGTCTGTTTCACGCGGCTAACCACCAGTTCACCTTCATTAACATCACGGGTAACTGTGGTACCAGCACCAATGGTTGCGCCATTGGCTACAGTGACTGGTGCGACTAATTGTGTGTCTGAACCCACAAACACATCATCACCAATAACCGTTTTAAATTTATTCGCGCCATCATAGTTGCACGTAATGGTACCTGCACCGATGTTCACGTTATCACCAATCTGAGCATCACCCAGATAGCTTAAGTGACCCGCTTTAGAGCCTAAGCCCAGCGTGGCATTTTTCATTTCAACGAAGTTACCCACATGAGATTTCGCTGCTAATTTAGCACCAGGGCGTAAACGTGCGAAAGGTCCAACAGTACATTCCGTGGATAATTCAGAATTTTCAATCACTGAGTATGGGCTGATAACTGAGTTATCGCCAATCATACAGTTTTTCAGTACGCAGCCAGTTTGGATCTGAACGTTATTACCCAGCGTCACGTTACCTTCGATGATCACGTTAGTGTCGATGACGACATCACGACCGTGAGTTAAGGTTCCGCGAATATCAAAACGCGCAGGATCAATCAACATCACACCCGCTAACAGTAATTTTTCAGCTTGTTCTTTTTGGTAGATGCGCTCTAACGCAGCTAATTGCAGACGGTTATTAACCCCTTCCATTTCACTGAGATGGCTTGGGTGAACGGTCGCAATTTTGTTACCTTCTTTATGAGCAAGAGCAATGATATCGGTAATGTAGTATTCACCTTGGGCATTGTTATTGTTCAGTTGGCTCAGCCAGCGGTTAAAGTCTTTGCCGCTTGCGACCATAATACCGGTGTTGATTTCTTGGATTTTACGCTGTTCTTCACTGGCATCTTTCTGTTCGATGATACCAACAACTTCGCCGTTTTCGCGGATAATACGACCATAACCGGCTGGGTTATCTAAGATAACGGTCAATAAGCCAATACCGCCTTCCGGCTTAGCATCTACCAGTCGTTGTAATGTGTCTTTAGCAATTAAAGGTACATCGCCATAAAGCATGACAATGTCTTCGTCATCTTGGAAGTGGGGAGCGGCTTGCTGCATTGCGTGGCCGGTACCCAGTTGCTCCGCTTGCAGAACCCAATTGAGGTTTTGTTCACCCAGTTTTTCTTTCAGTAAATCACCGCCATGTCCGTATACCAGATGAATATCCGACGCACCGATTGATTTCGCTGTATCAATCACATGCTGAACCATTGGTTTACCTGCGAGTAAATGCAGAACTTTAGGTAAGTCTGAATACATCCGTGTGCCTTTACCGGCAGCTAAAATCACGACACTTTTTCTTTGCACAGTCATATTTTCCTGAAACTCCAACTTTGGGGTGAAAGTAAACCTATTTCCTGTATAAATTACTACATATTTCGCACAAATAAAAAAGCCAGTTAGTCAAACTAACTGGCTTTTTCTATATTGCTATCATTACATAAGCTTTTTAGTTAACTCGATAACTCGAAGTTTCGCTATTGCTTTTGCAAGTTCTGCTGATGCCTGAGCATAATCAACATCGCCGTGTGCTTTGCGGACATGTTCTTCCGCTTTGCGTTTAGCTTCCACTGCACGAGCTTCGTCTAAATCTTTACCACGGATCGCTGTATCAGCGAGTACGATAACACCTGTTGGTTGAACTTCTAAAATACCGCCGGAGAGGTAAATTAGCTCTTCTTCACCAAACTGCTTCGTAATGCGTACCATGCCCGGTTTTATGGCAGTCAGCAGCGGGGTATGCTGCGGATAAATCCCCAACTCACCTTCACTACCTGTCACCTGAATTTTTTGTACTAAGCCTTCAAACATCTGTTTTTCCGCGCTTACTACTTTCAGGTAGTATGTCATTGCAGCTACCATATCAACCTCTCGTCAGATGGATTAAAGCTTTTTCGCTTTTTCCACAGCTTCTTCAATGGTACCAACCATGTAGAACGCTTGTTCTGGCAGGTGGTCGTAATCACCGTTCAGGATGCCGCTGAAGCCACGGATAGTGTCTTTCAGAGAAACGAACTTACCTGGTGAACCGGTAAAGACTTCTGCAACGAAGAATGGTTGAGACAGGAAGCGCTGGATCTTACGAGCACGAGCAACAACCAGTTTGTCTTCTTCAGACAGTTCATCCATACCCAGGATTGCAATGATATCTTTCAGTTCTTGGTAACGTTGCAGAATAGACTGAACGCCACGAGCAACATCATAGTGCTCTTGACCAACTACCAGTGGGTCTAATTGACGGCTGGTAGAATCCAGAGGGTCAACCGCAGGGTAGATACCCAGAGATGCGATTTGACGGCTCAGAACTACGGTTGCGTCTAAGTGAGCAAAGGTAGTTGCTGGTGATGGGTCAGTCAAGTCATCCGCTGGTACGTATACCGCTTGAACGGAAGTGATAGAACCAGTTTGAGTTGAGGTAATACGTTCTTGCAGAACACCCATCTCTTCCGCCAGCGTTGGTTGGTAACCTACCGCTGATGGCATACGACCTAACAGTGCTGATACTTCAGTACCTGCCAGTGTATAACGATAAATGTTGTCAACGAACAGCAGTACGTCACGACCTTCGTCACGGAATTTTTCAGCCATAGTCAGACCAGTCAGCGCAACACGCAGACGGTTTCCTGGTGGCTCGTTCATCTGGCCATAAACCAGTGATACTTTATCCAGAACGTTTGAGTCGGTCATTTCATGATAGAAGTCGTTACCTTCACGGGTACGCTCACCAACACCGGCGAACACTGAGTAACCTGAGTGCTCGATCGCGATGTTACGGATCAGTTCCATCATGTTTACTGTTTTACCAACACCCGCACCACCGAACAGACCTACTTTACCACCTTTCGCGAATGGACAGATTAAGTCCATTACTTTGATACCGGTTTCCAGCAGTTCAGTTGAGTTAGCTAACTCTTCGTAGCTTGGTGCAGCACGGTGAATAGACCAGCGCTCTTCTTCGCCGATATCACCTTTCATGTCGATTGGTTCACCCAAAACGTTCATGATACGTCCCAGAGTTGCTTTACCGACTGGTACTTCGATTGGGTGCTCTAGGTTTACAACTTCTAAACCACGGCTCAGACCGTCTGATGTACCCATTGCGATACAACGGACAACACCACCACCTAACTGTTGTTGAACTTCCAACACCAGTTTTTCTTTACCGTTAATAACCTCAAGAGCATCGTACACTTTTGGTACGTTATCTTGAGGGAACTCGACGTCCACAACGGCGCCGATTACCTGGATAATCTTTCCAGTAGCCATCTTGAATCCTCTACGTAATTCGTAAACCTAGCTGTTAAACCGCGGCAGCACCAGAAACGATCTCGGTCAGTTCCTGAGTAATGCTGGCCTGACGAGCTTTGTTGTAAACCAACTGCAACTCTTTGATCAGGTTTCCACCGTTATCTGTAGCGGCTTTCATCGCTACCATTCGAGCGGCCTGCTCACTAGCTAGGTTTTCAACGACGCCCTGATAAACCTGCGACTCGATATAACGACGCAGCAGGGTATCCAGCAACGCCTTAGGATCGGGTTCATATAAATAATCCCAAGATTTCTTCTTCAGTGTTTCGTCATCGCTTGCAGGCAATGGCAGTAACTGAAGAATCGTTGGCTCTTGAGACATTGTATTGACGAACTTGTTGTTCACCACATACAGTTTATCTAAACGCCCTTCATCATAGGCTTGTAGCATAGAGTTAACTGGGCCAATCAGGTCAGAAAGGGTCGGGTTATCCCCCATTCCGGTTACTTGTGAAACGACATTGCCGCCTACAGAACCGAAGAATGCTACCGCTTTAGAACCGATTAAAGCCAAATCAACCTGAACGTTTTTCTCAGACCACGTTTTCATGTCTGCTAGCAGTTTTTTGAACAGGTTAACGTTCAAACCACCACACAGACCACGGTCTGTTGAAACAACCAAATACCCGACGCGCTTAACTTCACGCTCTTCGAGATATGGGTGTTTATATTCCAGATTACCTAATGCAAGGTGACCAATCACACTGCGCATGGTTTCTGCATAAGGACGGCTGGCCGCCATGCGTTCCTGCGTTTTACGCATTTTGGACGCCGCGACCATTTCCATCGCTTTAGTGATCTTCTGCGTGTTTTGCACACTTCCAATCTTGGAACGTATCTCTTTTGCGCCGGCCATTTCTGCTTCTCCTTATTAACCAGACGGCCCATAAAAATTCACGGGCCGAATAGTATTACCAGGACTGGGTGGCTTTGAATGATTCGAGCAGTTTATTCAACTTAGCTTCGATATCATCGTTATATTTGCCCGCCAGACCAATTTCGTTCATAAGGTCAGCATGCTCGCGCTGTGCAAATGAAACTAATGCAGCTTCGAATGCACCAATTTTTGCTAACTCAACATCGTCCAGATATCCACGTTCTGCAGCGAACAGAGACAGTGCCTGCTCTGCTACTGACATTGGTGCATACTGTTTCTGTTTCAGCAGTTCAGTTACTTTCTGACCGTGGCTCAACTGTTTACGAGTTGCGTCATCGAGGTCGGAAGCAAACTGAGCAAACGCTGCCAGTTCACGGTATTGAGCCAGTGCTGTACGGATACCACCAGACAGTTTCTTAATGATTTTAGTCTGAGCAGCACCACCAACACGAGATACTGAAATACCTGGGTTAACCGCTGGACGAATACCAGAGTTAAACAGGTTAGATTCCAGGAAGATCTGACCATCTGTAATCGAAATTACGTTTGTTGGTACGAATGCAGAAACGTCACCCGCTTGAGTTTCAATGATTGGCAGAGCAGTCAATGAACCAGTTTTACCTTTCACTTCACCTTTAGTGAATGCTTCTACGTAATCAGCGTTAACACGAGCAGCACGCTCAAGTAAACGGGAGTGCAGATAGAAAACATCACCTGGGTATGCTTCACGTCCTGGTGGACGACGCAGCAACAGTGAAATTTGACGGTATGCGACAGCCTGTTTAGACAGGTCATCATAAACGATCAGAGCATCTTCACCGCGGTCACGGAAATATTCACCCATCGCGCAACCAGAGTATGGTGCTAAGTATTGCAGTGCAGCTGATTCAGATGCAGTTGCAACAACAACGATAGTGTTTTCCAGAGCGCCGTGTTCTTCCAGTTTACGTACTACGTTAGAGATAGTTGATGCTTTCTGCCCGATAGCAACGTAAACACATTTGATGCCAGAATCACGCTGGTTGATGATTGCATCGATCGCCAGAGCTGTTTTACCAGTTTGACGGTCACCGATGACAAGCTCACGCTGGCCACGGCCGATTGGAATCATCGCATCGACTGATTTATAACCAGTCTGTACAGGTTGATCAACTGATTGACGGTCGATAACACCCGGAGCAATAACTTCTACAGGAGAGAAGCCATCGTGCTCAACAGGACCTTTACCATCAATTGGTTGACCCAGTGTATTCACTACACGTCCTAACAGGCCACGGCCTACTGGAACTTCAAGAATACGACCAGTACATTTAACTTTCATGCCTTCTGCTAAGTCAGCATAAGGGCCCATAACAACCGCACCAACAGAGTCACGCTCTAAGTTCAGTGCAATTGCGTAACGGTTGCCAGGCAGAGCGATCATTTCACCCTGCATGACTTCGGCTAAACCGTGAATACGAATGATACCGTCGTTAACGGAAACAATCGTACCTTCATTGTGAGCTTCACTCACAACATCGAACTGAGCAATACGCTGTTTGATCAGTTCGCTGATTTCGGTGGAATTCAGTTGCATATGCTCCAGTCCCCTTAAGACTGCAAGACGTCAGTTAAACGCTCTAAGCGACCGCGGACACTACCGTCAATGACGAGGTCTCCCGCACGAATGATCACTCCAGCAATAACAGACTTGTCAATTTTGCAATTCAGCTTAACTTTGCGTGACAGACGTTTTTCCATCGCGGCAGAAATTTTAGCTGACTGCTGTTCACTCAGTTCGTTCGCAGAAAGAACATCAACTTCAACAGTTGATTCCAGCGTATCGCGCAATTGGATAAATTGAGCTAATACTTCTGGCATCGTTGTTAAACGACCGTTTTCCGCCATAACACGAATTAGATTTTGAACATGCTCGTCAATTTCATCTCCACAAACAGAGATAAACGTTTTAGCTAATGTTTCTGGTGCAATAGAACCAGAAAGCAGCTCACCAACCTGTTCATTGCGCGTCACCTCAGAGGTGAAGGCTAGCATTTCCTGCCATTTAGCAACAGCTTGGTTTTCCACAGCAAAGTCAAAAGCTGCTTTGGCGTAGGGGCGAGCTACAGTAGCGATTTCAGACATGCCCCTCCCTCCTTACAGTTCAGCGACTAGTTTATCAACGATGTCGCTGTTAGCAGCTTCATCCACGGAACGTTCGATGATCTTCTCGGCACCTGCGATAGCAAGCATCGCAACCTGTTTACGTAACTCTTCACGTGCACGTTTACGCTCAGCATCAATTTCAGCTTGCGCTTGTGCTACGATTTTTGCACGTTCTGTTTCTGCTTCCGCTTTAGCTTCATCAATCATTTGAGTGCGTTGTTTATTCGCTTGTTCAATGATGATTTGTGCTTCAGCTTTCGCTTTTTTCAGTCGGTCGGTTGCGTCGGTTTGCGCCAGTTCCAGGTTCTTTTTAGCACGTTCTGCGGAAGATAAACCGTCAGCAATTTCTTTTTGACGTTTTTCTATGGCCGCCATAATCGGTGGCCATACATACTTCATACAGAACAAAACAAACAGGACAAACGCGATAGCCTGGCCGAGGATTGTTGCATTTAGATTCACAGACAATACCTCTTATTTATTAGTTAGTTAATGTTCTTAATGTGTGCCGAACGTTAATTAGGCAACAGCGAACATTACATATAAGCCCAGACCAACAGCAATCATCGGAATAGCATCGACCAGACCCATTACGATAAAGAACTGTGTACGCAGCAGAGGAATTAAATCTGGCTGACGAGCAGCGCCTTCTAAAAATTTACCACCTAGGATGCCGATACCGATCGCAGCACCGATCGCCGCTAAACCCATCATAATAGCGGCAGCCATGTACAGCAGATCCATACTCAGGTTTTCCATGACAGTCTCCAGTTTGTTTCAGTTAATACAATTATTGATTAATAAAATTAGTGCTCTTCAGAAGCCATCGACAGATAGACAACAGTCAGAACCATAAAAATAAAGGCTTGTAGCGTAATAATCAGTATGTGGAAGATAGCCCAAGGCAGGCTTAACAACCACTGTGACCACCACGGAAGCAGAGCCGCGATAAGAATAAAGATCAATTCACCTGCATACATGTTACCAAACAGTCGCAGACCGAGTGATACAGGTTTTGACAGCAGGCTAACCCCTTCAAGAATCAAGTTTACAGGGATAAATACCGGATGGTTGAAAGGCTGCATAGTGAGCTCTTTCGTGAATCCGCCAATTCCTTTCATCTTGATGCTGTAAAAGATTATTAGGATAAACACACCAATTGCCATCGACATCGTGATACTCACATCTGCGGTTGGAACAATACGCAGAGCAGGTAAACCTAAGTAGTGCTCACCGATGTATGGGATGAAATCAATTGGAAGTAGATCCAGAAGGTTCATTAAAAATACCCAGACGAACACCGTTAATGCCAGAGGGGCAATAACTTTGCTCTTCCCGTGATACATATCACGGACTGAGTTATCAACGAAACCAATGATCAGTTCTATTGCAGTCTGTAACTTACCGGGTACGCCACTAGTCGCATTGGCAGCAACTTTTCTAAATAGCCACAGGAATAAAGCCCCGAGAACTACGGAGAAAAAAAGCGAGTCAATGTTTAACGCCCAAAACGTTGGACTAGCGTGGGGATCGACCAACTCAAAGGTACGTAGATCCAACTGAAGGTTTCTCAGATGGTGACCTATGTACTCATTTGTAGTCATCACTTCTCCTGATGCAGACATGATGCCTCTTACCCTTTTGTAGTTTAAAAATACTTACCGTTTTACAACGGCTGGTGCAACAATCTGAACAATCAGCACCGCTAAATAGGTCAAACCCAGTGGTGTTATTGACGCTTTAAACACACCAAAAGCAACAACTAAGACAGTAATAGTTGTCACAACCTTTAACCCTGCTCCTAATGCAAAGAACCAGGCAATGCGGACAGGTTCATCCTCTTCTTTTGCTTTTTCAAAGCGTGATAGCAGCATAAATACGATATTAGGTAACCAGCATGCTAACCCACCAGCAAGAGCAGAGGCCCCCCATTCTATACTATTTGCACAGAAAGCCCCACTGAGGATTACAAAAGTTATTAACTGAATAGACAGTTGCTTAGAAGCATTACTGCCATAAAGGGAAACAGACATAACTTTGTGTACTCCCAGCTCTCTCAGCCTAAGAAACGCTAAGGGTTGTAATAAAACTGCCTTTGCTTAAATGTGTCAAGAGACAAAAACGTGCAAATTATACGGGCAGGCGAAATGAATTCAATCAGTAAGTAGCGAAAAGGTGAATAAATATTTAATTTTTTCGAGATAGCGCAGAATTAAGACAGGTGGGATTAATAATTTATTAACGATTCGTCGCCTAAAAATAACTTTATGTGATTAAGATCACAACAAATCTTAATCTCTTGATTAATA